>JBIPMC010000478.1:0-10264 GCA_044369345.1 Terrimicrobiaceae bacterium | reverse complement strand
CTTGGCAATGGAATGGGGAGGAAAGGGTGCCCCGAATATAGGGTGGCATATAAATGACATCGGGGGCAGTGGCGGTTGTCAATATTTTGCGCTCCGCGGAAATCCTCAAGACGCCCACCCCGTAACCAATACAAGCATTTTCTGTAATTAGTTCCGATGAAACATAATCATGCTTATGTGACGGTGGATGTCTAGTGGGTGTTTGATGGATATGTGAAGGGCTCAAAAGCTAGACAGAGTTAACCTTTCCCCCTATACTCCTTTGCATGACTGACACCGCCCGCAACACCGAACACACCGATCCCGTCTCCACCGACGGCATGGCTGACCTATTCAATAGCTCCGACAGACAAAGCCAAGACAGCTTCGACAGCCAAGTCATAAGCCTGGACAGCGTCGAGGCTGGCTCGGACAGCCAAGACAAAGCTGTCTCGGTCCAAGAAGCTGCACGGCGAATGGGCATTAGTCCTCGAACTGTCCTGCGACGTCTGAACAAAGGTAGTCTCGTCGGTTACAAGATAGACGGCACCTTTGGCACTGAATGGCGAGTAAGCTTAGACAGCTTCGACAAGCAAAGCCAAGACAGCTTCGACAGCCAAGTCATAAGCTTCGACACTGTCGAGGCTGCCTCAGTCAGCCAAGACACTACCGAAGACTCGTTAATTTTGGAGTTACGGGAGCAGATTTCGGTGCTACGGCAAGAACTGATTAATGAGCGAATTGAAGCTCAGAGGCACTTACAGGCTGCCGTCTTTCGGAATGGCTACCTAGAAGCGCAGCTAGAGGGCAAAGACAACGAGATCAAGCTTCTAACTGACAGAGAGCAACAGTCAAAAGCCACATGGTGGCAGAGATTCAAGCAAATCTGGCAAAAACAGTAGCGCAACTACAACAAGTAATCTATTATTGGAGGCTGTGCCACCATGGGCGGTATCTATCTAGTAGATATATCGCCGGTGGTCCAAAGAATTTTGGAGGAAAAAGCCGACAACGAAAAACACCAGCCTTAGGAGCTGGCGCTAGTCGAATATTTTCGAGTCTTCAATTTTGAAGGTGTTTCTAAACTAATCTTCCCGGATGCGTTTTGAAACTTCTGAAAGAATAGAGGGCTGGATCTGTTGCGTCAAGTTGTCGGTCAAGAAAAGGACCGAAAGCGACGGAAGCGAGAGCCGCAAGAAGGGCACAGGATGCCCGGAAGCAAGAATTAGAGAGAAAAATTAAATCTAGTCCACCGGTATTAGATGCGGTGGCTGAGGATATCTGCGGGCTATACACCCGGCGTCAAGGCTCGATATGGAAGCGTCCAGGGCAAAGACGCTGGATGCAGTGGACGAGCCCGCTAACGGATGGGCAGATCCTTGGGGTCATGTCGGACGACGGGCGGGGGCTCCTGAGAGGGTGCTACTGGGGAGAGACGAGCAGGCACGCCGCATTAGACATAGACCATGGTAGCGAGTACCACAGTAGCCAAGCGTTAACAAAACTCCTGCAGGATTTTGCGGCGGTGGGACTTACCCTTGTGCCGTACCGGAGTAGCGAGAGCGGGGGCTGGCACCTCTATTGTTATTTTGATAGTGCTGTACTAAGCCAAGAAGTAGAAACAACAATAAAGAACTACTTGAAGGCACGTAGATATGAAATCAGGTCAGGGACGCTAGAAGTATTCCCGAGCGGTAATGCCTTGAGGTTGCCGTTACAGCAGGGCTTTGGCTGGCTTTGTCCGGAGGGAAATTTAGAAATATCCCGAGAGGAATTGACAGAGGGACAGGCATTAGTCCTTTTGTTCAATGACATGGAAGAGAATAAAAGAAATTGGAGCGAAGCGAAAAACCGCATAGAGAGAGCAATTAGTGAGATAGAGAGGTCTGCCGGCGCCAGCGTCCAGGAGCATGAAAAAGCTATAGCTAATCAGGGTTTTGACGGGCTCTTTCAGAAAGGGCTTGATTGGGAGAAATGGGAAAGAGGGCGCAACTACTGGCATTTAGGGCTGACAGAGAAGAGTCAAAGACATGACGCGATTCATTGTGTGGGGCATTATCTCTGGTATGGAGACGAAGCGAGCGGGGTAAGGGCACTACCAGGACAGACAAGAAAAGGAAAGAGAGCGGCAGAAATAGCCGCCTGGCTAGAGGCGAAGCATAACGGGCAGTCAGAGGAAGTAAACAGAGGCAGGCAAAGAGAAGTTGCCGGGGACATTGAAAGGGCGGTGTCATGGACCAGCCAGGCGGCTTTAGTTAAAGAGTATGAGCCCTACCGAATGACAGATCGGATGATAGATAGGCTAATGGCAGTGCCGCATCTGTGCCCGGACGATTTGAGATTAGCTAATGAGAGAAGAGAGAAGGGAGCCAGGAGGAAGATCCGGCAGGCTCTAACAGAAATGCTAAGCCAGGGGGAGCACCCGACAGTAAAGAGCCTGGTAAAGGCAACGGGTTGCCGCAAAGAGACAGTGAGGAGACATTCGGACATCTGGCGTATATACGCCATGCACCCGTCTACTTTAGGGATGTCAAAGGGGCTAGGCGATTATATAGCGGGGGGGCATGGGGGACCTTGTGGGTCTTTGCAGCTTGCCGCTAGTTCAGAGTTTTTATTTCCTATCCATGAGTCTTGTGGGAGTCAGGAAGTCCTCGGGGAGGAGGGAGTCAGCCCAACCGGTATTAAAAGCTTGGATCATTGCCCTTCGTTCGAGGTATTCAGCAGTGCTGAAGTCACCCCGGTCCTCGGCTGCAAGAGCGAGGTACCAGATAGAGAGCCAAGTAGGGAACTGGTCGAGATCTGTCATGACAGAAAGATACCCTTGGTGCTTGTGGGTGAAGCGGGGTTTAGTGCTGGTCCGTCTAAGGTAGCCCCCTTGTTTCATGCCTGGCAAGAGAGCCTAGTGGACAGCTCCCAGAATCAAGCTCAAGCCCTGCAGGTGCCTGCGGCAAGCTTGACACTGGGACCCGAGCTGTCCGCTATTCAGGCATTGCGGCATGTGACTGCGGGGGGGATTCTTTTATCATTATCGGTGTGTTATTCTGATGGTACTAAATATGGTGTTAGAGCGCAGACAGAGGCAAGTTCTGAAAGAGGCGCTCTGGTTTCCTTTTGGGGCGGAAGAAAAGAAAACCAGACAGTTCTCGACGCTACTAATTATAGTCACTTGACAATAGATCAAAGCAGCTTGTGGAGCAAGAGAGAAGAAATTTTATCTTTTCTCCTGCCTTGCCGCAAAAATAGTGAAATCGATAATAGCGAGGCTGGGCGGTCATCTTCCGGTGCGGTGTCGTTCCGGTGCGGTAATAGAAAACCGTGTGTAGACAGTATCTCTACAACAGATTTGGAGCTTTTAGAGAGTAAAAAAGTGCCTATTTTCATTGGATGGCAGGCATGTAGACAGCTTGGTAATAAGCAATACAGGTATTTTACTGCCAGTGCAGGGCGCGGACCTCCAACTGCACACAAGCCATTAGTATTAGTTTAGCAGCTTTTAATACTAATTATGGTGCCTACTGTCCGGTAGTGTGCGGCTTGTAAAAGCCAACAGGGATCAACTGTATGCGAAATGTGCCGCACGGCATCCGGTGTGTTTGGCAGGCGTAAGCTAATTTAGTCTATCATTGTATGCAGTCAATTGTAGTACCATAGGGGGTACTGCTGCTCTCTTGCAACGTGAGAGCCGTAAGGCAAGATGAAAGCATCCGCGCAATGCGCAGGATGCTTAGTAAACCGGCTGTCTACATGCCGGTACAAAATTAAAACCGTGAGTAAAATACCGGTACGCAATGTACAATTGTAGATATATGACTAATAGAGAGCCGGTACAATGGAAAAGAAAAAACGGGAAGTAAAACCGACAGTAGAGACAAAGCTAAGCAGGGAGGACTTTAAGCGGGTTGATGACCTGGCGAAGGAAGACGAAGTAAGTAAGTCTGAACTAGTCAGACAGGCAATTCTTTGGTATTTGGCGAATAGAGAAGAATTGAAGAACGAGCCGAGAGACAGAATGATTACTGGCTCAATAGAGGCAATGACTAATCGAGTCTGTGCGATGCTAGCCCGTCAAGGCAGACTGATAGGGACATTGTTTGAGCTGACCTATGCCAACATGGCAGAGACAAAGGAAGGAAAAGCGGCATTTGATGCGGCTCTAACGTCGGCTAAACAGAAGATGGCAAAGGCGGTAGAGAAGGACGAGCGTGACCTGGTGGAGGCAATGAAGCGGACAGTAGAGGCAGCCGGAGGGAAGGCAAATGTCTGAGCTGAAGATTACTGACGACAAAGAGCGGGCGCTGATACTGAGCGCTTTGATAAGCCACGCTTCTAAGTGCAGGGAGACAATCAAGCTGCATAACGAAACAAAGGAAGCGCTGAAAGAAAACGCCATAGCACTGACAGCCGAGAAGGCAAGGAGTGAGATGGAAGAGGCTCTAACGATGATAGCCAAATACTACGGCTTGCATCTGGGCAATTCAAAATTCTACTGCCTGGACTGTGCGCCTAGTGCCGGAGAAGAGCATGAGCGGATGACAGAAGCGATATTTGCCAGGTGGAGCGAGTGCAGCAAATGCGGCAAAGGCGCTTATTACTTTGTCGAGCCGAAAGTAAGCGGGGACTGAGTGGTAGTAGTCAAACACAGGTACATACCAGGGCGCAGCCGGGGCGGCAATGTCGTGTCGATCGGCAAAGCCCTGGCGCATGTCAAATACATCCAGCACCGACCAGGACCGGATAAGGAGCGGGGCGGGCGTGAAATGTTCGACGAGAACGGCGACCGGATAGACGCCAAAGAAATGAGGAAAGCCATACGGGAGCTAGGAGACAGCCGGGTGGTAGTGCACAAGCTGACACTGGCACCGGAGATAAACCCGCAGGACAAAAAGGCATTTACGCGCGATGTCATGGCGAAGCTAGGGCAAGACATGGGGCGGGATTTGAGATGGTTCGGGGTCGAGCACAACAACACCGATCACCACCATATCCACGTTGTTGTATTGGGCAAAGACCGCAATAACACTGAGGTTAGGATAGGTCTAAAGGACATAGAGAAGGCAAAAGAGCACGGTGAGAGATACCTTGAGAAGTGGCACCCAAGGGAGCTTGAGAGGTCCAGGAAGGAGAGAGCCGAGCGAGAAAGAACCCGGCAAGCAGAAAGGACAAAAGAGCGGGAACTAGCCAAGCAAGAGCGAATCAGAGAAGGCTTAGAGCTTCCATGGATGCACAAGAAGATAATCAGGGAGCAGTTAGAGCCGTACAAAGAATGGAAGAAAGAGCGGGAAAAGCAAGACCAGCAAGCAAAAGAAAGGGAGCGAGTCTCCGACAAAGCCGAGCGCCCCTACCATCAGGATACTTTAGAGGCAGCCGGGCGGGATTGGTCGAAAGGCGCAAGTCTAAAGGAACTGCGGGAGCTTAACCAGTACCTATGGGACAACATTGACGAGCGCATACCGAAGGAAGATTACCGCAGGCTGTGCGATTGGATAAAGGACAAGGAACGCGCCCAGGAGCGAGGGCAACCCGAGCAAAAGCAGGAAAAAGAGCCCAGAGACAGAGAGAAACGCGACCGGATAGAGCACGACGGCAAAAAGTACAGCGGCAAAGACAGCTATGAAAAGCTCACAGGGTTAGCCAGAGAGCTTAGGGAGAATAACGAGCGGCTACCGTTTGAGGACTACCAGAAGCTCAGAGGCTGGATAGAGAACAAGGACAGGGAGCGCTTTAGCGGCTATCTAGATAAAGGCATTAAGGAAGCACACAAGAAATTCTATCGAAGCAAAACGGCAGAGGATCTGAAGTCAGCCGAAGGCGGCAGGGTAATAGACCCGGTTCAGCAGGAAGTTATGAAAAATCCTGTTGTCGGTCTATTCATGCAGGGGGCGTCCTTGGCAAACATGGTAGTAAGGTCGATCACACTGGATGACAGAAACCGAGACTACACGAAAGAGCAGAGAGACGGGCTGGAATCAGCAAAGCGCGACTTAGACGAGCGGGAAATATCGCGCAAACTAGAAGGCGTAAAGATGCCGTGGGATATAGCTAAGGCACAAGAAGAGCGAGACAGGGAGAGCCGGGAGAAGATAGAGAAGGCGATAGAAGAGAATAAAAAGCGCAAAGACAAAGAGAGAAAGAAAGAAGAAGAGCGCAAGAGGGAGAAGGACCGGAGCCCATTTGAGCGTGACCCATGGGGAAGGTGGTAAAAGATGGCAACAAAGAGCGTAAGTGTGAGAATCCCTGAAGAGTCGCTAAGGGAGCTGGAAAGGATAGCAACGCTTAAGGGGCAGAAAGTATCTGACCTGGTAAGAGACTTGATACTGGAGAGGCTGACGAACGGCTCAGGAGGCGGAAATCAGCTAGTAATAGAGTACCTGGAAGGGTTCGGGACTGTCTTGGCTGGAATACACAACGAAGCAGCAAGAAGCCGATACTATGCGGAACTAATGACTAGCTACGCCATGGACTTACAAAGCCTGATGACAGACGGCAAAGTAACAGAGAAGGACGCAAAAGAGTCACTGTTGGGCAGGTTCAGCAATGCCTCAATGCAGATGGCAAATGAATCATGGCTAAGGGCGCTGAATTACCAGAAGCCGCCGGAGGGAGAGCCCGGCTAGTTTTTTATCAGTCAGGTGAGGGAATAAGAAAAAGGAGTAGAGCGGGGTCTAGCAGGTGTCCAATGCCGAACAGAAAGAGCAGGGAGACCGGAGGCTGCAAGCTGTACCGGAGGTCAAGCCATTGCAGACGGCAGACGCGCAGGCGGCAAGAGTAGCCGGAGCGTCAGATGTTCAGGCAGTCCAGGCGCTGAATCCAAACAGGCATAATGGGAGCGCTGGCGGGGACCAGGAGCTGAGTTTTGAACTCATCGCCTATGGTAACGAGGGATTTGGCAAAGTCGTGGCAGCGAGGCAGCCAGAACGCTTAAATGCTCGCAGTGACCAAGACCAGATGGACACCGGCACAATGCTGGCAGCCGAGGCGAAAACCAACCCGGCAGCAGAGCCAGTGAGGCTATTTAAAGAGTGGCTGAACAAGCAGCCAGAGAGCCCGCAGAAAGAAACACTTAAGCAGGAGGTCCGGCAGCAAGCCGCCGACCTATCGCCCGAAATGAAAGCGAGAATGGAGCACCTGGCGGCAGTCAGGCGCAAGATAGATGAGGCTGGGCTAGAAGAGGGCGGCGTACACCAGGCAATAACGCCGGAGATGGCAAGTCGGACAAAACTTGAGGGGCAGGTAAGGCAGGATCAGCCGCTAGAAAACACGGCTGACGGCTGGTTAGAAGCCGGGCGGCGCATATCAGAATTGCCGATAGACAAGCAATTACAGGTGATAGGCTCCGGTCTGATGGCTGGTTACCAGCAGTACCAGCATGACGAAAGAGAACGCACCTGGGGGCAAATAATCGGCACGACAGAAGGACTAGGAGCCGTTGCCGTGAATCTGGCAACTATCGCTGAATTTACTTGTGATTGCATAGCAGGTAACAAAGAACGAGCAGCAGAGCGCGGCGGCAAGTTCGGAGAAGCAGTAGGGCAGACCATAGTAAGCGGAGTCAAGCTATTCAAAGATGCTGACGCTTACTTGTTCAAGGTGGGATTTGATGGCGACTATGGGCGACCGTTCAGAGACCTGGTAACTGTTGGAGCCGCACTAAATGACAGATGGGCACAGCTTCCGCCGCGAGAGCAAGAGCGCATCAAATACAAGCTAATTACCGAAATGGCGGCTGATGGCTTAATAGGAGCCGGTGGAGCCAAGGCTATCGGTAAGGCAAAAGTATTTACTGAAGTCCTAGACGCTATCGCATTAGAAGCCAAAGCCGCAGGCGGAGCCGTTAAGGGAGTAGGTCGGCAAGTCGTTACTGACCTAAAGGGTATGAGGCAAGATGTCATAGCCCATGGTCAGCACGTCACCCAGTACATTCAAGAACTGCTTAAGGACTTCACCGCACCTGAAATGGCTATTCCTGGGGGTGGGAAAATTAAGTTTACAAGGGACCTTGGACGCCCGGCAGACAAGCCAATTACCAACGTGTTAATGTCTCAGGCTAACGACCTGGGCGGTAGTGGAAGGCTGGTAGGTAAGGGCGTGGATGCAGCAGGCAAGGCACTTAAATTTAGCGAAGAGTCAGGAATTAAGTTGAATCATGCAAGACCAGGACAGGATAATTTGTGGTCGCAAGCTCCAGTAACCCGCGGTCTTGATGTTCATGTCGGTTTAGGTGAAAACCTGCCAGCTAATACCAAAACTATTGATCGAATTCATGTTAAGGATGGCATAGCCACAAGCATTAAGTCGATTGAGCCGAGAGATATTTCATATCAACAGCCAGGAGCCTTTGAAAGCAAGCTTAGAGGCTACATCCATGAATTGGAAATGTACAAGGGCAGACAAACCAAAACAGGTAGAGGCTTACAGCTCCAAGAAGATGAGATCGACGAAAAGGTTCTCCATATAGGTATTCCCGATGGAGCAATCACTGAGACACAAGTAGCTTCATTAGAAAGTCTTGGTAAGGCAGTGATGCAATACAATTCAACAAAGCCGTTTGACAGTGCGCCCATCCGGATTGAGGTCACCATACTAAAATGAAAAGAGAGAAGCCTAACGGCGCGTTCAATCTGTTCTTTCTTGCCGACAGAGCAGTTATCCCGACAAGCGGCAAGACCCCGAGCCGATATACTGTCTCAATTGAGCCCGTACAGGTTTTCGATTGGCATGATAAAGCCGCTTTAGCTGCTGCTATTGAAAAACAGTTAGCCATTGGAATTCCGCAGATTCCTGAACTAAACGATAAAGAACTGATCTTTGATCAAGATGGGCAGCCTAATGGACTTAAGAACCCTGTTGAACCAAATTATGCCGGTGTTTCTACATGGGATGAACTTGAGCGTAAGTCTATTTACTTCTCAGTTCAGCGCTTCCCCTCTGGTTATTTAGTCGATTCTTGGAAACGGGCGGCAGATGGGAAGTGGTCCGAGGAACAGTCCTTAGAGCTACGGTTACCTGCATCTGTAGGCGTAAGCGGGTTGGTTGATGCTATTTGGGCGCATTTGCAAACACGCAAGGACTTGCCAGGCGTTGTAACTGATATCAACCAGCCGAAGACAGCTAGGGGAGCATAACGGGTGCAGGAGCAAGCTGTAGTATTCCAGGCTGGTGATGTGGTGAAGGTTTTGGAGGATGTGACCGCCAAGGACTTTGAGGGTCACACAGTTTTCTTGTCTTCCGGCACTCAAGGGACTGTGGTGGAGGTGGCGGAGAGCGAATTTCAGCTAGAGATTGAGTGTGTGGTTGGCAGCGAACTGGTCGTAGCTGTGGTCCAGGATGATCAGGTGGAGCTTGTTTGGCGGGAGAGGGAGTGAGAAATGGGTGTTGAGTATAAGCAATATTTACTTCCTAAAGAACATTCTTTTCAGCCATCGCCAAAGCAACTGGAAAGTTTGATTAATGGGTTATATGAACAAGGTTGGCTCTGCCGACCTGGCTCTGAAGACTTTGCAAAACTCGATTTTAGCTTGATGTCGACATTTGCCAAAGCCAAAGAAACAGGTGGGTTTCGCAATGAACCTAATCGAAAAGATGCAAGTGAGCCGATTCCATATCCTCTGAAATCGGAATGGTTTGCGAAGCGATTACCATCTGACTTGAGGCTTGTCTGGCCAATCTATTATTTCGATGATTTAAAAAGTTTGCGATATCCCTTGAACCAGCATGCTGGATATCCTGGCATTTACTACGAATTGGAACTGCAAATTACTGCTGAATACATGCATAGGTGTTCTGAGATTATTGATCCGCTCAGTAGTGTTGATTGTCAGTGTGGCGAGAAACTTTTGCACTATCCTGAAAACGAACCATTCTTTGAAGGCAGAATTTATAGAAACTGTCCAAAGTGTGGAGTCTTTTTTGATCCTGGTAAGTTTGTTTCCACATGTCGTGACGCTTGGACCAGGCAAGAAAATCAGGTGCCTGGTGGTGCTACATCATGCTTTGCCCTGGTTGTGGATTGCGGTAAATCACTTCCGAAGCTAGAGGCGGAGACTGTGATAGAGATTCACCATGATCTTAAGCAGTTGGTTGAAGATTCGCTTTCAGTGAAGTGTTACGAGCAGTATGACATTTACTGAGGTTATGCATTTGTTGGATATATCAGACGTACTTGGCAATGGAATGGGGAGGAAAGGGTGCCCCGAATATAGGGTGGCATATAAATGACATCGGGGGCAGTGGCGGTTGTCAATATTTTGCGCTCCGCGGAAATCCTCAAGACGCCCACCCCGTAACC
>JBIPMC010000373.1:0-3067 GCA_044369345.1 Terrimicrobiaceae bacterium | reverse complement strand
ATTCCAGAACCAATCTTTACTTTAGTTGGGTTAATTGTCGATTCTACAATTATAAATTCACAACCTTGTGGCAGTTCTGGATGCCACTTTGTTAATTTTAAGGATGTTTTGTTCTTACCAAAGAACATCTATTGTATTTAGACGTATCCTGAAAGAGGTGCTCTTCTCCATGAATTTCCTCTAGCACAAACATATAGAAAATCATTGTCCCAAGCAATAGAGCCAGTAACTCCGGCTGAAGTGCTTGTAGCTGGTGCAGATGCAGGATTTAATACTATTCTATTTTGAACATGTAGTTCACCAAGAGGAGTAGTTACGCCACCAATACCAACATATCCAAAACAACTTCCGGTAATCCATGCCGTTTTACCAGATCCTATTAATAATTGAGTGTGTCCCAGTGCTTGATTTTCTGCAATAGCAACATTATCTAATTCACTATTAGAAGGTTCATATGCAGAAGCGATTATAACTGAATTATTCAATCCCAGTTGGGTATTATTATTAAATGCATTTAAAAATTTTAATGATTGATATCCTATAATTATATTATTTGATGTGGAGGCACATGTTCCACCCGCACCACTATTATTGTCCAGTGCCCCAGAACCAATTATAACGTTATTTATTGCAGTTACACCAGAACCACCCGCCGTCCGATAGCCAAAAAGTACTGAATTATCAATCTTGTTAGTTCCAGCATTTCCTATATTTGTTCCAAATGCTGTTAGGTTATCGGCAGAAGATACACCTGTACATAAATTTCTTCCTACTAGTGTTATATTAGCATCTGGAGCAGTAATAGAATTTAAATTATCCATACCAAATACGGTGATGTTATTTGTTGCAGTTAATTTTTGTAAATTTCTATTACCAACAACTACACTTCCAGTAGTTAAATTACCAGCTAAAAGAGCTGTATATAGATTAGTTGAACCTATATTAATACAATCATCCGTACTTTTATTATACCAAGTATTTCCAATTACTATTGTTCCCGTCAAGCTAGAGATGCCAGTACCTGCCGGACCAGTCATACCTGTAGATATTCTTATTATTGAATTAGATAATGGACTATAAGCACCCCATGCTGAACCAACCATACCAGAACTAACAACAATAACATCAGATAGTATTGAACCTGTTAAACCAATTTCTGGAAGATACTGACCAGTAAAAGAAATTCCTTTGGTAAATGTTTGCAGCTGATTAAAAATATTTGCAGTACCAGTAGTTACACCAGTAACAGCACCAGTAAGACCATTAAAACTTTCAACATAATTTGTAAGTCCAGAAGATGCAATATTGTTAACAGTTATGATATTTCCACTGGGAACTAGACTTATACCGGAACCAGCTGATAAAGTTATTCCACCACTAAGACCATTTAAAGTTCTAACTCCACCACTATTACCAGATATTCCGTCTCCAACTAAAATTCCACCAGGAGTTGTTCCATCACCAATATACAAAAGATCAGTATCTGTGGTATAAATTAATTCTCCGCTCAATGGAGTAATTGCTAATCTTTGTGCGTTAGTGCCTCTTTTTATTTGAAATGACATTTTTTTCTCCGGTTAAAGTATAATTATTTATATATTTCCCTGGTCTATAACTAAATTACTTGGGGATACAATAGTTCCCATATCAATAATAGAACTTTGCATTAATAATTGTGTTATGGTATCAATTGTAGCACCCATTATTCCAAAATCAATATATGATGAATCAACTGCTGAACCACTTGGTATTCCATATGGTGTGGTATATACTGTTACATTAATATCTGCCATTATTTTATCCTCGTGTTACGTCAGGCAATACATCAATTTTTCCTCTTAATATTGTTTCTACTCCTACAGGATTAGATGTTCTTAGTTGAACATCGTAAAAAACGGGAGTATAGGGAGGAAATAAATTTGTATAGGTAGCTCCAACAGTAATTGCGACATATCCACCTGTTGCTGTGGCTGATATACCACCTATAATTCCTTCTGGTTGATAAAAAGTGCTCCCAGCAGTAATATGTTCACTATAACTAGCAAAAAGTTTAGAAGCATAATAACCTTTACGTACCTGCATCGATAATGTGCAGCCCGTAAAATTATAAGTGCCACCAGTCACTCCGGTGACAGAAAATACCCATCTCAGACTATCTCCAACAACAACTGTTTGGTCGTAAATGTTAGACATGTATGCTCCAAAAAATAATAACCTATTAAAGGTTATTATTTACAAATATTTATGATTTGCGGCAATTAGAGTTTTACAGCCAAATTTTCTGGACTAATCTTTAAAGTTGTTTTTGGTTCAGGAATTTTTACTGTTTGCATATTGGCTAAAGTCTGTGCCTGTTGGGCATTTATTTGACCTTGAATCTGGGCAATTGCATTGATATAAGCATTTTTATTATTTTCTACTCTTGGACGGTGTTCTTCTGGAAGATATGGTTCCGAAAGAAGTTTTTCACAAGCAGCCAATCCCATATGATACTTTCCAACATAGAATGCCGTAGTAGCAACTTCATCCAATAGACCCCATCTATAGTTTGCCATATCTACGAATAGAATGTCATTTTGTGGGGGTGGGATTGTTAGTCCCATGGATGCAACTAGGAATGCATTTCTTGGACGCCCATATTTTCTATAAATGCAGGACAAATGATACAAAGATTCTGCTCGATCTGGCTTTGTTTCATATGCGCGCATCATGGCATCTGTAATCATTTCAATTGGCTTTTCAAGGATTGTACGACACATACCTACTCTAAGCCAAGAAAAATAAACTTCTTCTGCCCAAGATTCTAGTTCTGTTCTTTTGATATACTCTTGTTCAGCAATATCAAACATTCTGGAATCAAATGCAGATTGTGCTGCATAAAATTGTTTTCTTGGTTGTTTTGGATCTTCTGCAAGATACTTCTTTAGAATTTCATAGTCATTCTTATACTTTTCAATATCATTGCCAAATTGTCGAGAACGACAACCTTCAGTTCTGACATCCCACGCATAGTCGCCTTCCAATTTTTGAACATTCATTGGTTGACGGCAGATGGCATATTCGTGGA
>JBIPMC010000288.1:0-3067 GCA_044369345.1 Terrimicrobiaceae bacterium | reverse complement strand
ATCCATTTCATGGGCAACCTTTCTTCGACTGCGCATGATGACAATGATGGCGATCGACTGACCAATGACTACGAGTATGTTTTTCATTTTGATCCCCTGAGCAGCTCGAGTTCTGGAAATGTGGGCGGCGATCTCTGGGCGGCTCTGTCATCTTGGGGGGCATTCCATTATCCTGCCGAATGGTTGCTCGATCCAGATGGCGACGGCTTGCCGAATTGGGCTGAAATCTGGAATTGGACGGATTCTGCTAACCCCGATACGAACCGGGACGGGATTTCTGACGGGCTGGCGGTGGCCTTGGGGCTGAGTGCGACGAGTCCAGATACTGATGGCGATGGCATTTTGAACGAGCAGGAAATCTTCAATGGCACGAACCCGAGTATGACAGACACGGATGGGGATGGAGTGGGCGATAGCACAGACGCTTTTCCTCTTGATGCGCGGAGATCTGATCCGCTGCCCGAGGTTCCTGATGATGCGACCGCCCCCGGAATCACCCTCAATGAACCTGTAGAAGCTGTTTTAGTACCATGAAAAACCTGATCCTTCTTTTTGCAATGGCAGGAAGCGCCGTTGCCGGAGTGTTGCCAACTCAACCCACACAAGAGCAGATTCGGGCTCTTGCGGTTTTTGCCGAGCCGATGGTGCCCATAGGGGCAAACAGCGGGTTGGACGCGCAAAAGTTGGCTGTGGCCGTGAATGCCTGGGTCGGCCGCACAGATGCAGATGACTACTCCGCACTGGAAAATTTTCTGGCGACTCATCCGGAATCCCCATGGGCTCTGGCGGTGAGAATCAACCTGGCCGATACCTACTACAACAGCGGGCGGTTCGGCAAGGCGCTCAGCACCTATGAAAAAGCATGGGCTGATTCCAAGGGGATTCCGGAAGCAAAGACCTACGCCGATGTGGCGGCGGCAGGATACATTGGTCTTTTGGCCCGCGTGGGCCGATTCGACGAATTGCAGGCCTGCTTCTCGGAGGTGGCCGGGCGGACCTTTGAGGGAAGTGCGGGGCAGAAAATCGCCCAGGCGAAGGTGGGTCTCTATGAGATGCTGAATGTTCCCGGGAAATCCTTCAAATGCGGGCCGATGGCTCTCTGGGCCATCCAGAAGGCGAATCAAGTGCCGCTGGAGTCTTTTGCGCAATACCTGCATGAGCTCGAATCACCGCAAAACGGGTTTGATCTCCTGGAAGTCTGGGAAATGTCGCAGCACTTGGGCATGAATTTGCAGATGGCCTATCGGGAGCCCGGGAGTGAGGTGCTTTTCCCCTCCGTGGTCCACTGGAAGGTGAACCATTACGGCGCGGTGACCGGAGCGGAGGGAGGAAAATATCATATCGAGGATGTGACTTTTGTGCAGGATTTCTGGCCGACGCGTGCGGCGCTCGATGACGAGGCGAGTGGTTATTTTCTGGTGCGGGCGGGGGCATTGCCTGCGGGGTGGCGGCCCGTGGAGGCTGAGGAAGCGCGACGCATTCGCGGGAAGGGAAATACAGGCAATTCCGACGCAAATGGCACGGGCAACCCGGATCCCTCCCTGGGAGACAACGGATGTGCGAAGGGAATGCCGAGGGCGAGCGTGCACGCGATGTTGGTGAGTTTGAAGATCGTGGACATTCCGGTGGGTTATGCGCCCCCGGCCGGATCGCCTGTGCAATTCCAGGTGGTTTATTCTCAGAAAGATATCGCTCCTCCAGCGATTGCCAATGAGCCTGGTCTCGGGCCGCGGTGGCGGATGGATTGGTTTTCCTATGTGGCCTACAAGCCGAATGACCCCTCGGCCTCCGTGACGGTGTTTACCCGCGGCGGCGGCTCGGAGGTTTACAAAGGGTTTAGCGCAAACACCCATGTGTCTGAAATGACATGGGTGAGCCCCACACGGCTGGAGCGGAGTGCTGGCTCTGGCGCGCGCACCTTTATACGGACTTTTCCCGATGGTTCGAGCGAGATTTTCGAGCAGGACGATGGCGTGCCCGTGACGGGTGGCACCTTGGAGAAGAAGGTTTATCTGAGCCGCATCGTGGATCCTGCTGGGCGGGAGACCCGGTTGGTTTATGATGCGTTGCGCCGAGTGGTGAAGCTGGTGGATTGCTTCGGGAAGGAAACGAAGATCGACTACGATCCGGTGGCCACCTACCGGATCGTGCGTGTCACCGATCCGTTCGGTCGCTATGCCTCGTTTACCTACCATCCGACAGGGCACTTGGCCTCGATCACCGATGTGGCCGGGTTGACATCGAGTTTCCAATACACGGGGGATTTCATCCATGCGATGGAAACGCCGTATGGAAAGACCAGTTTTGCTTTTGTGGATGAGGGGCAGACGCGCTGGCTGGAAACCACCGACCCGCTGGGCAACAAGGAGAGGGTGGAGTATCGCAATGATTGGCCAGGGAGGTGGCGGGGGTTCGGAGATCCTGTAGAGGATGTGCCCTCAGCGAGCGGGTTCCTTCTTTACAACGCCTGGCTTGGATCGCGCAATACCTTCTACTGGGACAAAAAAGCGTATGCCGAGGGGGGCGGGGATTACTCGAAAGCCAAGGTCATGCACTGGCTCCACTCGCCGGACAACTCCGGGGTGACGGATCGAGTCCTGGAGAGCGAAAAGCAGCCGTTTTCCTCCCGGGTATGGTATAATTATGTTGGGAGCAAGGATATGATTTTTGTGCCGGGCACGACGGCGCTTCCGACGAAGGTGGCCCGGGTGGTCGATGGCCCCGATGGCACGAGGCAAACCCAACTCTTCCAGCGGAGCTACAACGCCGTGGGCAATGTGGTCTCGGAAACCGATCCCCTGGGCCGCGTGGTGAATTTCACCTACGATGCCAGCGGGGTGAATTTGCTGGATGTGAAGTCGGGCAACCAGACGCTGATGAGCGCGACCTACACCACAAACAACCTGCCATGGACCCGCACCGACGCGGCCGGGCAGACGACGCGGTACACCTACAATGCCAAAGGCCAACCCCTCACGATCACCGACGCGCAGGGAGGAGTGACGACTCTCGCCTACGATGAGGGGGGCTACCTTACGAGCCTGGACGGGCCACTGGCGAACGACAC
>JBIPMC010000287.1:0-3070 GCA_044369345.1 Terrimicrobiaceae bacterium | reverse complement strand
TATTTTTAATCATTTATTTTTAAGGTTCTTCATGGAATTTCGCGGGTAAAACTAAAGCGCAAAGCGATTGTAGGAGTAAAACGGCCAAGGATTGATTCGCAACGCAACCCCATGCCAACTTGCTTGCGTGCGAGTTGTGTCGCAGGGAAATCATTGGCACCCCATCCCCGGAGGGAGTGGAACTAGGCTCGCACTCACAAACATTCGCCAAGAACCAAAATTTTAAAAGGCCCAAAGTTTGCTTTCGATGCTTGATATAAAAGAAAACCAAGTTAAAGCGGAATGGTTGTCAATTGATGAGCGCAAGAATCAATGAGCGTGCATTGTCATTTGGTCAACAATTGATTTGGAAGAAATAAAACGCGCGCACTACGAAGCTCGTTTTGATAAATTCAATGGATAAAAGAAAATCTATGATGCGTCTTCGCCCGAAACACCAGATTGGGTTTATCCGATGAATTACGAATTTCTGAGAAACCGCTCCACCATTTGGATTGAAAACTAGAAATTGTGATACTTGCCCGATGAAGCTTGCTTGCTCAATTATCATTCCCGCCTATAACGAGCGCGCTAACCTTCCGCTCATCGTTGAGCGGTTGGAAAAACTCCTTACGGGCGAGAATTGGGAGATTGTGTTTGTCGATGACGATTCCAAGGACGGGTCGCGAGAGGTTTTGATGCGGTTGTCGCGGGAGAAGCGGCATGTGCGTTTTATTCGGCGAATTGGGCGGCGTGGCTTGGCTTCGGCATGTTTGGAGGGGATGGCCTCCAGTGATGCGGATGTTTTTGCGGTGATGGATTGCGACCTGCAGCACGATGAAACGATTCTCCCTGAGATGCTTCGGGCTTTTGAGGAGGATTCGAAGTTGGAGTTGGCGGTGGGCAGTCGTTATACGGGGCAAGGCGGCGGGACAGGCGAGTGGTCGAAGGCCCGCGTGTTTGTGAGCCGTTTTGCCACGCGGATCGGCTCGGTGGTACGCAAAACCCCTCTGACCGATCCGATGAGCGGTTTTTTTGCCATCCGGCGCGAGCTTTTCGAGGAAACCGTACGCTCAATGACCGGAAAGGGGTTCAAAATCCTCCTCGATATCGTTCTTTCCGCCGGTCGGCCTTTGCGCGTGCGGGAGTTTTCCTACGAATTCCGCACCCGCCAGCATGGCGAGAGCAAGCTCGATATCGTCGTTGCCTTCGAATACCTCTACCTGCTTGCAGATAAAATCTTTGGCCGTTTCGTTCCGGTGAGGTTCGTTCTTTATTTGCTGGCAGGTTTGAGCGGGTTGCTGCTCCATCTCGCAGTGCTTGGCGGTCTCCACCGGGCGGCCGGCACACCGTTTGTCACCGCCCAAATCGCTGCGACGATCACCGCGATGGTATCGAATTTTTTGGTGAACAATTCGATCACCTTCCGCCAGCAGCGTCTCAAGGGCGGAATGCTCTTGCCGGGGTTGTTGGCCTATATGGTGATTTGCGGAATCGGCGCGGTGGTGAATGTGCAATCGGCCGAATATCTTTTCGAAAGCAAAATCCCTTGGTGGTTCTCAGGAGCGGCTGGTGCCTTGGTCGGGGCGGTTTGGAATTATGCCGTTTCGACACAGATCGTTTGGACTTGGCTTCCGGGTGTTTTGCGGAAACGCTGAAGCCATATGAAAATTCCATCCGAAATCCTCGATTGCGGCGCGGAGACCGCGATTGTGCTGGGCTCCGGGCTGGGTCCGTTTGCCGAAAGCCTCCCCCAGAAGTTTGTGTGTGGCTACGACCAAATCAAAGGCCTTCCCAAGTCCGGTGTGCCCGGCCACGCGGGACGGTTTCTCGTGACCGAACTCGGCGGAAAACCTCTGCTGGTGGCGCAGGGCCGGGTGCATCTTTACGAAGGTTGGAGCGCGGAGGAGGTTGTGCGACATGTGGACCTCATGCACACGGCGGGGATCAAAAAACTCCTCCTCACGAACGCCGCTGGCAC
The DNA here is from genome assembly GCA_044369345.1 of Terrimicrobiaceae bacterium. Taxonomy (GTDB): domain Bacteria; phylum Verrucomicrobiota; class Verrucomicrobiia; order Chthoniobacterales; family Terrimicrobiaceae; genus UBA967. The sequence continues at coordinate 1,110 of JBIPMC010000287.1, read as the reverse complement.
GCTGAACCGCGCGTTCGAGCCCGGCACCTGGATGTTGATTTCCGACCACATCAACCTCACTGGCCACAGCCCCCTGCGCGGCGGGCCAAACTTCATCGACATGACGAGCGTTTACAGCCCGCGCATCCGCGAAATTTTCCGCCGCTCCGCGAAGGCGCTTGGCGTGAATTTGCACGAGGGCGTTTATCTCGCCATGCAAGGGCCGCAATTTGAAACCCCCGCAGAGATTCGAATGGCACAAACAATCGGCGCAGATGCGGTCGGCATGTCCACAGTCCACGAGGCCACGAGGGCGCGCTTCCTCGGGATCGAGGTGGCGGGCTTTTCCTGTCTCACAAACTGGGGCGCTGGCCTTTCCGATGCCAAGCTCGCCCACGAGGATGTCACTGCCGTTGGCCGCCAAGCCGCTGGCCAGATGGTCGAACTCCTCCTCCGCGCCTTTCCGGAAATCTAGCTCCGCCGGTCAGCACGATTTTTCTCCGCAAAGGGCCTGCGGGTTTGATACAAAGTCGTTCCCTCTCCATCATGGAAACGCTCGACCCGACAGACGAACAGCTCGTGGACCGCACCAAAGCAGGCGACGCGCGGGCGTTTGACGAACTGGTCGTGCGTTTCAGCCCGAGGCTTTACGGGTTGATCTATAACATGACCTCGAGCCACGAGGACACGAACGATCTCTTGCAGGAGGTTTTCGCCAAGGCCTACCGCTCGATCCGGGGATTTCAGGCAAAATCCAGCTTCTACACCTGGATGCATACGATCGCGGTGAACATGACATTCAATTTCCTGAAAAAGCGCAACCGCAGGAAAACCATGAGTTTGGATGATGTTGACAACGGCATCCTGAACGATCCGAATTTCATTGCAGCCACGAGCAACGGCGACCCCAGCCACTCTGCAAATCTCGGGGAATTGCAAAAAAAACTGAACGAATCCATGCTGAAGCTGTCCCATGACCATAGAGCCGTCGTCACGATGTTTGATATTCAGGGAATGCCCCACGCGGAAATCGCCAAAATCCTGAAAATCTCCGAGGGCACGGTGAGATCTCGTTTGTTTTATGCACACAAGCAGTTGCAAAATCACCTCCAAGAGTTTATCAAGAAATGA
>JBIPMC010000286.1:0-3074 GCA_044369345.1 Terrimicrobiaceae bacterium | reverse complement strand
CCCAGTTCAAATCCGGCGGCGCCCGAGCTGTCATTGCTTCGCTTCACAAATCCTCCGCCTCTTCCAAATGATCTCCGCTAAAACCTCCCGCCTTCTCGCTTTGGTTTTTATTGCGGCTTTCGTGCCTGCGGCCGAAGCCCAGACCAGCAATCGAATTTATACCTATACAACTCAAGGCGCGGTGCCGGTGGATTTGAATAAAGGCCAACTGCCGAAAAATTCCTACGAAACCTACTACTTGGAGAGTGTCCTTCCAAAGTCCGCGCGGGGCACTCCGACGCCCAAGCCAAAAGCCACGCCGAAACAGCAGCCAACCCCAACCCCTAAACCCACCCCCAAGCCAGTCAACGTTCGGGAAGTCCAATCTGCAAAATCAGCCCCGGCACCATCCGCCCCGAGGGTGAAAGAACCCACCATCACGGTTGCCAAAAAAAACAAATCGGCTCCCTCTGTGAAGCCGGCGTCAAAGCGCTTCCAGGCTCCGGTTGATGATCTCGACGACTATGACGATGCCGTAAAAGTCTACGACCCGATCGAGCCCGTAAACCGAAGCTTTTTCTGGCTCAATCACCAAATTTACCAATACATAGCCCGCCCAGTGACCAAGGTTTACACCACCGTTTTCCCCAAGCCCGTCCGCAACGCCGTGCACAATGTTTATGAAAACATCGAGTATCCGGTGCGCGTGGTGAACCACCTGCTTCAAGGCCAACCGCGCCGCGCCGATCTCGAGACCCGCAAGTTTTTCGTGAACTCCATCGGCGGCGTTGGCGGTATCATGAAAGTCTCCGACCGCTTCCCCGACCTGTCCGAGTTGCCCTCCGCTGACACCGGCCAGACCTTCGCCAAATGGGGGATCAAACACGGCCCATACATCGTGCTCCCTGTGATCGGTCCACGCAGCGTGCGAGACACCGTCGGTTTCGCGGGAGACATGGCTTTGAACCCCCTCACATGGCTGCCAATCGGCGGAGTCGCGCAGGCCATAGCCGTGCCGATTACCACCCCAAATACTATCCGTAATCTCGACAACCGACTCAAAGCCTACGAAGCGGCGACCGAAAACGCCGTCGATCCCTACACCGCGCTGCGCGAAGCCTATATCCAGTATCGCGACCGTGCGACCTCGAAGTAGGGTCTTAGCCTGCCTTGGCGGGCGTTGCCATGCGTTTGCCGTTTGATAAAGTCCCGCGAGCTCTAGGGCGTCTCCATTTACTTAATCCATGAAAACTCTCGTCATCGGCCATCGGAATCCAGATATGGATTCAATCGTTTCCGCACTTGGCTATGCGGAGTTCAAGCGCGCCACGGGCATGGAAAATATCTTTGCGGCCCGATGCGGAAACACAAACGCCCGCATTGATTTTGCCCTCCGAAAGTTCGGCGCGGAGGCACCGGTTTTTGTTCCTGATGTTTACCCGCGCGTGGAGGATGTCATGCAGCGGAATGTCGTGAGCATCCATCGCGATGCCCCGATTTATCAGGCGATGACGCGGTTCGGCGAAGCCAAGTTCCGAGGTCTTCCGGTGGTCGATGACTCTCGCATCTGCATCGGTCTGCTTTCGGCGTTCAAGCTTGGCAAATACCTTTTCCCGCCTCTTGAGAATCTTTCCTCGTGCCGTGTCGTCGAGGCATCGGTCTCGCACATCCGCGATGCCATTCGCGGCACTGTCATCACCGGCAAGGAGGATCCCGAGATCAAGCCCCGCATGCTGGTTGTGGCAGCGATGCTCACGGCCTCGTTCGAGAAACGACTCGAGCAGCTTGAAATTCCCTCCACCGTTCTGATTGTCGGGGACCGTTGGAATATCGTGGAGATGTCCATTCTCGCGGGTGTGCCGGCGATCATTATCACGAACAATTTCTCCCCACCCGATCGCATCCTTGCGCTCGCGCAGGAGCATGGCACCGCACTTCTTTCCTCGCCGAACGATACGGCAACGACCGTCATGCTTTCCCGCGCGGCTGTCACCGCCGGGCAAATGCTCACGCCCGATTTCCTCCACCTCCACGGCGAGGCCACGCTTTCCCAGACGCGCATGGATCTGGCCATGCGCTCGCAGTTTGCTTTCCCCGTGTTGGGAGCCCAAGGCCGGTTGCTGGGCATCATTTCCAAGAGTGATCTGATCAAGCCCGTTCCCCGGCAGTTGATTCTCGTCGATCACAACGAAATCACGCAGGCCGTGGCCGGGGCCGACGAAGTGCCAATCATCGAAATTCTCGACCACCACCGCATCGGCGCGGCGCCCACTCCCCACCCGATTCTTTTCATGAACCGACCGGTCGGCTCGACCAGCACGATTGTAGCGGAATGTTTCCGGCAGGCCCGAATTCCAATCCCAAAGCCCATCGCGGGGCTTCTGATGTGCGGTCTTATTTCAGACACACTGAATCTCACCTCACCCACCACGACATCGGTGGACCGCGATGTGATGGCCGAGCTTTCGAAAGTTTGTGGCGTGAAACCGAACGATCTCGCCTCTGAAATTTTTGCAGTTGGCTCGCCGCTCATGACGCTTCCCGCGAAGGAGGTCATCACCGCCGACTGCAAGGAATACCTCGAGCACGGCGTGAAATTCAGCGTCTCGCAGGTCGAGGAAATCAGTTTCGCCTCGTTCCAAAAACAGCGCGAGACCCTGATCGAGGAATTGGAAAAATACCGTGCCTCGCACAGCTATCTTTTCTCGACGCTGCTCATCACTGATGTGAATACCCAGAATTCCATCTTGCTGGTGCGTGGCTCCGAGAGTTTCACCCGCTTGATCGACTTTCCTGAGGACGGGCTCCACGCGTGGAATCTCGACGGTATCGTTTCGCGCAAAAAACAGCTCCTGCCCTATCTCACCGGACTCCTCGCCCGAATAGCCTAGCCCGTAAAAATCACCAACAGGGCAGTTGACAGGGGCGAGATTATGGTGTAATTATTTTGCGTGCAACAATATAATGTATCCACTTCTCCCGCCTCCTGTCAGACACACTGTGACTCCCAACCTATGCTTTTTCAAGTCTTGGGTTCACGAAAAGTCGTCGCCGATTTCTCGGGCGGGGCTCTGAGCTCCGATGGCGGGCTTCTT
>JBIPMC010000285.1:0-3075 GCA_044369345.1 Terrimicrobiaceae bacterium | reverse complement strand
CTCGATAACGGCGGCGCGGGTTTCAGCACTGGTGCGACGGTCAACTTCTGCTATCAGGCGGCCCGCGATATCAGGAAAAAACTCGATGCGGCGCTCGCGGCTCGGGCGGACTATGTGCCTTCCACAAAATTCAACACCGCCTATCAAGCCGCCGTGGCACAACTCGCCAGTGTGGATGCCTACAGTCCTGAAAATACCAAGGGCAAAGCGGGGCAGTTGGCCCTCGATCAACTCGCCATCGCCTACGATGCCCTCCTGCAAGAGCACGGTCCGCTTTATGCGAGGAACAACAAGTCGACGCTGACACCCTGGCTGGGTTTCACGATCGATACGGTTAGCAACTATCAGGCAAACCTCGATCTCGCGGCGAATCTTACTGCCCCGTTTGGCTGGATTCGCGTGGTTTTTGATGCTGGCCAGGGGCCATCGACCTACACAGCGCTGATCAACTATGCAAAATCCAAAGGCCTCAAGGTTCTCGGCCAGCCGGTGGATTCCACTTACGACCGCCAATACACGCGAGCACAATACAAGCAGCGCTTCATCGATTTCATCACCGCTTTTCCGCAGATCGATGCATGGGAAGTCGGCAACGAGGTCAATGGCACATGGCTTAGCAGTGACATCGGGCTCCGGATCGCCGACGCGGCTCAAGAAGTCCGCAACCGTGCTCCAGGCAAACTCACGCTGCTGACACTCTTCTGGCAGATTAACACCGACACGGTTGCGAACTCGATGTTCAGTTGGGTGGCAAACAACCTGCCTGCTTCAACCCGCTCGCTGCTCGATGTCGTGACATTTTCCCAATATCAGGAGCAGGCGCCGATGGGCATGGCTTTCGATCAGGTGATGAAAACCATGCGAGCCGAGTTTCCGAATTCAAAAATCGGCCTTGGAGAACTCGGTTATTGGATCGCCGGTCAGAGGTTTTGGTGGGCCTACAATCAGGTGGACCCCGCTGCCGCGAAACTCGCCATTTCTGAAATCTACCACGGCGCGGCTTTTGATTATGCGGGAAGCATCGGCGGTGTCTTCTGGTGGGAATTCATCACGGATTTCAAAACCAACACCGCCATGCAGGTGATGGTTGCCAAGGTCCGTGACATTCTGAACTCCAGCGGGACAACACCCACGCCCACCCCAACTCCGACGGCCACCCCTACGCCCACCCCTACGCCCACCCCTACGCCCACCCCGAGGGCTACTGCGACTCCGAGTCCTTCGCTTTCGCCAACCGCGACTCCCAAGCCAACTGCTACGCCGACGCCGACACTGGTTGGCAATGTTTTCAACGGAAACTGGGCCGCCGTGGCGAAAATCCAACCCAGCGCGACTTATTATGACCTATACCAGCGCGTGCCAGTCGCGGCTGGAACGAATGTCACCGCCAGCGTTTGGGTGAAAGGATCGGGCTCCGTGGAGCTCCAAGTCTGGGGCAACTCGGCGTGGACCGCGAAGCTCGCCACCTTGCGCATCAACGCAACCTCAACTTGGACGAAGTTCACCACGCCGGTCTTCAATACCGGAAACCGCCAGCGTGTTTGGCTGAGCTTCGACGATGCCTATAGCGCTTCGGGAGGCACAATGTTTCTCGACGAGGTTTTCCTGGGGACATCCGGCGGGGCGAACCGCGTTTCGAATAATGGATTCGAACTTGGAGCGACTGGCTGGACCATCACCTCGTCGCTGATTTTCAGCATCGAGCAAAACCCTTGAGCCGGCTCGGATTTGGGACTTCACCCTATTGAGGCAAGCGCGCAGACGCTGTCTGGTGGTGGTGTGGTCCCGGTTCCGAGGAACTGGTCCAACGCGGTCCACCGGTCGCCGGCTCCGGAGGTCCGCCAACAGAAAACGCCGGTCCATGAACCAAAAATGAACACACTGATCAAATGGAACCCCTTCCGGGAGTTCGAACAGATGAGCAACCGCATGAACAGCCTCTTCTCGAGGTCCCTTCTGCCAAGCATCCAAGAACCCATCGCGAGCGCCGAATGGAGCCCTCTGGTGGATGTCGAGGAGAGTGATAAGGAATACACCATCAAGGCCGAGCTGCCGGAAGTGAGGAAGGAGAATGTGAAGGTGGAGTTGGAAAACGGCTCCATTCGCATCTCCGGCGAGCGCAAGCTCGAGAAGGAGGAGGCGGGGCGCCGCTTCCACCGGATCGAACGCAGCTACGGAGCCTTTGAGCGTAGTTTCACCCTCCCTGAGGGAACCGAGCGCAAAAATGTCTCCGCCGAGTTCAAGGACGGCCTCCTGAGAGTTCACCTGCCCAAGGGTGAGGCAGCCATGCACAAGACACTGGAAATTCCGGTGAGCTAAATCGGGAGTGGCCTCCTCGTGCGTGCCCCTCGCGGGCACGCACGAAAACGCTCAAGGCTTCCCATGCAGGACATCCTAAAAACTTTTAAGGACTACTACCGAACTCCGGCTGTTCGGTCCCGGATATTGGAATTTCTCGGAGGAGACACACCTGCGAAGGCTACCTGTGAATTCATCACAGCGGATGGGATCGATCAGCCGGTCCGCGCGCCTCGAAGCCCAACCGAGCTTTTCGAGCGATTGGAAGAGGGGCTCGATATTTGCCGATCGCTCTGGGACCGCGAGTCCCTGATAGCCCACCTAGATATTGAATATGTCAATTTCGATTTCGCCGCAGAAGCCTACCTCGATCCTGCCCGGACTTTTTTAATGCAGGAGCCTGTCGCGCGCGCTATCCGTCGTATTCTCGATTACCACGGCATCGAGCCGCTTCATGTCCTGAGCGGCAGGGGACATCATTTTGCTTGGCGAATCGAACGCACATCCACGGTTTTCAAAACCCTCGCCGACATGGGCAAGAGGGCCTTCATCGGCGACCCGTGTCCCTCGAGTCCGAGAGATGGTCAAGGTTACTCCATGCTCGCCCATGCGTTTGCAGGCCTTGGTTTGGTCATGGAATTTCTCGGCAGGGTCGTGATTGAGCTCGCGCGAGCGGAGTCGGAAATTCCCATCGAACTCACCGCCGTCGAGGTCGGCCCATCGGGGAGGGGGCGCGAGATGATTTCAATCGATCTCTCCGAATACGGTGACCCTCTT
>JBIPMC010000284.1:0-3076 GCA_044369345.1 Terrimicrobiaceae bacterium | reverse complement strand
CCTACCCGGGGCTGTGTGACAATGTGGAGTTGAATGTCCGGATATCCGGCCCCGAGGTTGGTCTGCTCCAAGAGTGGTATGAGCGCCACTGGGAGGAAGCGGAACCAGTCACGCCCGAGATACTTCGAGTCATTGAACGCCACACCAAAACCCGCACGCCCTTTGAAGTCTGGTTTAAAGCGCTGCATGAATATCTTCGAGGCCATGAACTCAGCCCGGATGAATGGGACAGTCGCCGTTCCCTCATTTATCCGCTCCTCTCGAAATACCAGCAGGACGCCTACAAAAATCTCGTCGCCATGGCTCGCCGCTATGGCTGCGGTTTTCTATGCGATGGCGTCGGCTTGGGAAAAACCTATGTCGGATTGATGCTCGTCGAGCGCATGGTTGTCCACGAGGGCAAGCGGGTGGTTCTCTTTGCGCCAAAATCCGCCAAGGAGGATGTATGGGAAACGGTTGTTGAGAGCCTCCTGCCCCACCTGAACAGCGATTTCCAAAACTTTGTTTGTTACGCCCACACCGATCTACAACGCAAAGGCAAGTGGCGCGACAAAATCGAACGCACGCTCAAGGATGCCGATGTTATTCTCATCGACGAGGCACACCATTTCCGGAATCCCGGCATTGCCGGCACAGGCGCGCGGGAGCCCTCGCGCTACCGGCGGCTTCAATCCTACATCCATCAGGCAGGCGGCCGCCCCAAGCAGACCTACTTCCTCACCGCCACTCCGGTGAACAACTCCATTCACGATTTCCGCCACATCCTCGAACTCGTCACAAACAAGGACGAGGCCTACTTCGCGAAAGCGGGGCAAAACCTCGGCATCCACAGCCTCAGTCGATATTTTGTGGAGATCGAAAAGCGCCTTCTCAAGGGGGCCAATGCAGAGTCCGAGCAACAGCTGATTCTGCTTGAAGAAGCCCTCAAGGCGGATTCGCTTCTGGAAAAACTCGTCGTCCAACGCAGCCGGTCTTTCGTTCGCGAGAGTTTGCAAGTCCAGGAACGCGACAAAGTCATTTTCCCCACTCGCGAGGCCCCTCGCGTCATTCCCTACAAGCTGAAAGTCACCTATGGCCGACTTCTCGACTCGGTGGAAAAAGCTTTCAACCGTGACAAACCGCTCTTCGCCCTCGCGATCTACAATCCTATGGGCTACGCGATTCTTCCTCCCACAGACGAAGCGGGATCCTTCGAGGCCAACCGACAAAAGCAAGTCGTCGCCCTCATTCGCACACAATTCCTCAAGCGCTTCGAGAGTTCTGCCTACGCCTTCGATCAGTCCTGCTGGCGGTTGCTGAAAAAGCTACTCGTCTGGGTTGAGAAGCACACGAAGAGCGATCATGACCGACACCGCTTGGAACGCTGGAAAACCCGGCATTCCGACTTGATTAACTACACTCGGGAAAAGCAGGCGGAATTTTGGACCGAAACAGAAGAGGAAGAGGAGGGAGATGGCGATTTCGTCACGGCTGAGGACTTGGATGCCATCGAGGAATTGCCCTCCGATAAATTTAAGATCGATGAAATGCTCGACGATACCTTCGACGATCTCGGCCAGATTGCCGAATTCCTCACACTCTCACAGGATGTCCGCCCTGAGCGCGACTCGAAGCTCACAGCTCTCATCAAACTCCTTACGGAGGACAAAGACGCCAAAGACCGCGCGGTTCTTCTCTTCACCGAGTTCGCGGATACCGCCCGGTATGTGGAGCGCGAGTTGTCCAAGAAAGGCCTTGCCGACATTGTTCGCATCGATGGTTCAAGCACTCAGCGGCAACGCACCGCAGTGATCCATCGCTTCGCCCCGTTCTACAACCACCAAGCTCCCCCGCCGACCGGAGACGCCATCCGCATTCTCATCGCCACCGATGTGCTCGCCGAGGGCCTGAACCTTCAAGATGCCGACCGCCTCATCAATTACGACCTCCACTGGAACCCTGTTCGACTCATGCAACGCATCGGCCGCGTGGACCGGCGCATGAACCCCGAAATCGAGGAGTTGATCCTTCAGCACTCCGGCAAAAAGAAATCGTCCCGAGGCCGCATCGTTTACTGGAATTTCCTCCCGCCCGACGAACTCGAGGAACTCCTTGCACTCTACGGCCGCGTGAACCGCAAAACACTCGTGATCTCGAAAGCCTTCGGCATCGAGGGCCGCAAGCTCCTGCACCCCGACGACGAGTTCGACCCCGTGAAGGAAATCAACGAGCAGTTCGAGGGGCAGCAGACCGAAACCGAAAAGCTCATGCTCGAATACGAGCGTCTCGTTCAAGAGCACCCCGATCTCGCCGCTGCCTTACCTACTCTTCCGCTCAAACTTTTCTCCGGAAAAAAATCCCTCGACGGTGCCAGCGGCATCTTTTTCTGCTTCCGTATTCCTCGCCCCGATCCCGATCTCAAGGCCGCCGACGGCTCGCTCGTATGGAGCGACCAGGCTGGCGAGACCGTCTGGTCGTTTGTTTTCTTGGACTCTGGAGAGGTTACGAGCGATCCCGCCCGCATCGCCGAACTCATCCGGTGCATGCCCGACACGCCGCGCGATTGCTCCATGGACCGCGCCAAGCTTTCCCAACTCCGCGCCGCTACCGAAAAAGAAGCCACCAATAAATACCTCCGCCCGCTCCAAGCCCCCATCGGCATTACGCCGATCCTCAAGTGCTGGATGGAAGTCGGTTGAGCGACAAAATCCATGCGCCTGGCCCATCCTTCCGCAAAAAAGAAATGCCTCCCAACTTTCGCCGGGAGGCGTCGGGCCGGGGCTGCTCACCCCGGCGTGGTTAAAAAAATCTTACAGAGACCATCCCTTCGGCCCTTTCAAAAACAAGCGGGGCCGGGACCCGCTACGCAATTCCCAAACCACGCTGAAAGTTTCCCTCCTCTACCCGAACAGTCAATTCCTGCTTTATCAGCAATCACATCGAAAAATCTGCCGGATTCGCTGAAGCCGCGAGTTGACTGCGTCGCATTTTTCTCACAACTTGACCTCACATCTCTCCCGTTTGTTTCGACGGCGGGACGCGGGGCGGTTTCTTCGGGAACCGCCCCTGCATTTTATGGCGGCAGCGCTCTGCTGTC
>JBIPMC010000379.1:0-3077 GCA_044369345.1 Terrimicrobiaceae bacterium | reverse complement strand
TCCTTCTCTTTGTATTACTAATCCTCGTCGATAAAATTCTAAGGCTTGGTTGAAATCGCCTAAATTCTTATATACATCGCCTATTTTACTGATTATGAACCCCTCTTTACTTCGATCATTTAGTTTTCTAGAAATTAGCCAAGCTTGTTCAAAAGTATTTAGGGATTGCTTGTATTGACCTATATAATTATAAGCCTTACCAATATTAACGAGACAAAAGAATTCAGTATAGCTATCAGGAATACTTTGTGCTAGTTTTAATGCTTGGCTTGAGAAATCTATAGATTTATGATAATCTCCAAGATAGTTGTATATCAGCCCAATATTTTTGAAAGCTATACTTTTGTCTGTTTGCGATAGGTCTTGAGTTAAAATCTGAGTATAAGCGTCTAGCGCTCGCTGATACTGACCTAGATTTATATAAACTTCAGGTATAAAAATTGAGTCCTTTGATTGAAACTCTTCTCTCGTCAATTGTTGATAAGTTATTAATTGTTCCTGATACTTTCCAAGAATCCCATAAATCCTGCCCATCTTTACTAGGAGATCTGACTTAGAGAGTAATAGATTATATTCTGAAGATCTAAAATGTTCATTTTTCTTCAGAAAGACTATTACCTGCTCGTATAATTGTATTGCTTCTTTGTACTGTCCTATATATTCATTAGCGATCGCTAACTTAGTAATAAAATTGTAATAATCTTTTTTATTAAGTTTATTTTGAAAGTTAGGAGAATCAAGAATATCTCTACCAATAATTGCTGCATGTTTACAGATTTCTTTGCCTTCTTGTAAACGCCCTTTTTCTTCGATATAATTCTCGCATTTGTTAAATAGTATTTTTGCAAATTCTTGTTTATCCAGATAATTCACATTATCCATTTGTTGCGATATTTGAGATTGGGGAAAAGCATTGAAATTCCCAAATAGCAAGGAAATAGGTATACTAAAGCAAGAAGATAATAGAAAATAAATATGGCACTGATCAAATTTCATGAGTTTTTATTCAATTCTTGATTTTAGGAAAATTTACTTACACTTTACTTTGTATAGTTTCTGATTTCAGAGAGAAACATTCCAAAGTTTAATGACTCCCGAACGATCGCTAATTGCTATAGTTTTTCCATTACCACTTATGTGAATACTAACGCTTTCATGTTCTCCGTTTGGAATAGTTGCAATCAGCTTTCCAGTTTTTATATCCCAAACTTTGATCGTATCATCTTTACTGTCAGTTACAAGAACTGTATTGTTAGAACTTATTTGGACAGAAACAATACTATCAAGATGTCCAGATAGCATATGCAGTAATCTCTCAGAACTTACCTCCCATAGTTTAATCTTAAAGTCTTCATCAATACTGGCAGCTAAATAACCATCAGCACTAACAGCTTTTAGTTCACCTTTTTGAACTGAATTCCATATAAAAGTGCGTACTGGATTATCAGTAGATACGTTCAAAATGTTTACTTGTATATCTTTCTTCCTATGTTTTTGTTCCCAATTTATACTCAGAAGTTGACCACTAGTGTTAAAAAACAGATTGGATAGCTCTTGTCGCGATCCAAATACTGATGTTGAAATTTTTTTTAGGGTCTTTACTTGGTTAGTCTGAAATTCCCAAAACTGATATTCGCCGTTTTTATTTATCAAGAGAGTATTACTGTCTGGATTAACTACAATTAGCTGTCCATCTAAAGCTAAACTTCTCAAAAGTTTTCCAGTTGTTATGTCCCAAATTTGAAGTATGTTTAAGCCTGTAATACCAAATATCCCATTATCATCACTGACAGAAAATAACTTCTGACCATCAAAACTAAGAGTCACCTTATGATTGGCTAAACCTTCTAGACCCGAATATCGATCAAGAACACGAATTAAGTATTTATTCAAAGCGGAATTAGGAGCATAGCCTGTACTTCGCAGGAAATTTTGAATCCAAGAGAAACCAAAAGAAAAGTCGCTAATTTGCAGGCTTTCTTGTACCTGATGCCATCCATTTTGTTCTTGATTTAGCAAATATTGATTTGCCATATATGCAGCCAGTAGGGCAATTGCATTTCTAGTGTTCACTCCCCCCTGCCACCCTATCAATCCTCCATATCTCAATGTATATTCGTACCATAATTCATCTGCTTGCTCTTTTACAGGTTGAGGAAAACTTTTTGTTACATCGAGTAATTTTCCTTGCCGAAATTCCCAGATGCGCGATGGAAAGCGGGAAGCTGCAAATGAAGAAAAGTGATAAGCAAATCGCATATCTCTGCTAACAAACTCTAGAGATCCATTTCCATTTAAATCACTGAGACGATAGCCTGTATCCCGCCAATTATGTATAAATGTTGTATAGATATCCTGTAAAGGATCGTATTTATAAATTGTGGAATAAGAGCAACAGTGCGCTCCACCACTGAATATATCTAATAGTATTTCTGGCTCTTTATCGCCATCTAAATCTATGATGCGTAAACCTGTAATGTACATTGCTTTTGCATTAAGACTGTAGCTATAACTTAAACCATTTCTATTAATTTGTATCAAAGGGGTATGATTTTTTCTCTCGGAGTTGATCTTAACTTTAATTCTGTCTGATTGAGCGATTGCTTCAGTTTTATTATCTTTCTCTGAAAAAATAGCAGATCCTGCATTAAGCAAAGAAGTTATCATTGAGAGAGAGAGTCCTTGAGATGAGATAACTGTTCCTTTCCATATAACACCATCTAATTTTGCACTACCAATCTCTGTTCTCCATAAACTTGCGTTTGTAAGATTAGCTCCGCTTAAATCAGCACCATTTAGTTTTGCTGAAAACTTAAGTGTTGCATTAATAAGGCTTGCACCTTTCAGATTAGCCCCGCTTAAATCAGCTCCATCTAAGTTTGCACCATCGAGATTGGCTCTACTTAAGTTAATCCCTTGCATCTGAATGTTGCTAAATCTCACATTTTCAAGAATAGCCTCAGTCATATTCACGCCAGATAAATTAACTGATTCGAGTACTGTGTTACTTAGATTGACTCTACTTAAATTTGCTTGACTTAAATTGGTTTTATTTAATTCGATTTTGACTAGATTGG
>JBIPMC010000037.1:0-10306 GCA_044369345.1 Terrimicrobiaceae bacterium | reverse complement strand
TCGGCGCCTCCATCACCTCCAGCATCCACTTCCAGAGAGGACGCCAGAACGCTTCGGTCCTCGCCTGTGTGAATCGATGGAAAAATCTCCGGATCGCATCCTCGCCCGGAAACCTCTCCATCCCCAAGAGCGCATGGAACGCCTTGTCATGCCTCAGCCATCCCGCATGCGCAAACCGACTCGCCCCCACCACCACCGCGCTGATGAACGCCAGTAGAGTCTGCTCCGGAGCGATCGCGCTCGGCGACCGATACTCGAACGGCATCACCGTTGCCGCCTGTTTCGGAAACTCCAAAGCCCCAAGCCACGCAAAAAACGAAGCCATCCCAGCAAACGGCGTCACCGCCTTGGCCGTCGTCTGCAATTTGATCTCGCCAGAGCCGAAAAGCGGCCTGAATTTGAATGTATCGTTTGGTGCGGCGTGAGCGGTGTCGGTTTTGTTCACACCACCACTGTGCACCAGCCCCGCACTAAACGATCTTCTTCAAAAGCCGGATTCGGGTTTATGAATAGTTCTCATGGCTGGGATACCTACAAGGACACGGAGAGCAAAGAGGGTAAATGAATTGCTCCTCATCGCATGGGATCTTTTTGTCTAAGCCGCCGCTTTCCTAAACCGCTTCTGTGAATCTTGTTTAGCCTGTTCTTCTATCTAGAAATCCATTTTCGTGATAAAGCATTCTTCGGAATCCAAAGAATCCGCTTGAATTCAAGCGAGCCCTTTGATTTGGGCGAGTTTTTCGCCGGCGGCGCGGAGGGTTTCTTGGCTTTTGGCGAAGTGGAAACGGATGTAGCGGTTCTCGGGTTCGCGGAAGAAACTCGATCCTGGTACTCCGGCGACGCCGATGGTTTTGACCAAATGCTCGGCGGCCTCTGTGTCGGTGGCGAATCCCAGCGGCGAGATGTCGAGTAATGTGTAGTAGGCTCCTTGCGGTCGAGTAAATGCGAGGCCGGTGCGTTTGAGTTGACCGAGGAACAAATCACGCCGGGCGGTGTATTCGGCGGTAAGGCCTTGGTAGTAGGAATCAGGGAGTGCAAGGGCAGCGACAGCAGCTTCTTGGAGCGGTGCGGCGGCTCCCACAGTGAGAAAGTCGTGGACTTTTCTCGCCTGCAGGATCACTGGTTCGGCGGCCTGCACATAGCCGAGGCGCCAGCCGGTCATCGAGTAGGTTTTGGAAAGGGAATTGCAGGTGATCGTCCGGTCGAACGCCCCGGGAAGCGTGGCGAAGGAGATGTGCTCGTGCGGGGCGAAAACAATGTGCTCGTAAGGTTCGTCGGTGATGACAAAAGCATCGTGGCGTTCGGCGAGGTCGAGGATGAACAGCAATTCCTCGCGCGTGAAAACCTTGCCAGTGGGATTCGAGGGGTTGCAGAGAATCAGGGCCTTGGCTCCCAAGTGAAAAGCTCGCTCGAGGTCGGCCGGATCGAAGGAGAAATCCGGCGGGCGGAGCGGCACGAAAATGGGTTCCGCGCCCGAGAGGATCGCGTCGGCGGCGTAGTTTTCGTAAAAGGGTGAGAAGACGATGACGCGGTCGCCGGGGTTGCAGGCGGTCATCATGGCCACCATCATCGCTTCGGTGCTGCCGCATGTGACCACGAGGTTTTGGTCAGGATGGATGGGCAGCCCGCAAAACCATGTGATTTTTTTCGCCAAAGCCTCGCGGAAACGCGGTGCACCCCAAGTGACGGCATATTGATGAAACGGCCCACGCGTGACCCTCTCCAGCGCCTGGAGGACTTCCTCCGGCGGGTTGGTGTCGGGAAACCCCTGTGAGAGGTTGATGGCGCCGTAGGTATTGGCGAGACGCGTCATCGCGCGGATGACGGACTCCGTGAAATTGGCGAGGCGATTGGCGGTGGCGGGCATGTCGCGACATGGTGGATTTCCCAGTCTGCATTGATCAATACCAGACTGAGTGTGGCATGTTCAGGGCACAAAAAAACCGCCGTGGGGCGGGCGGATGTTATAGGAGGGGTTGCGGGGAGAGGATTTGAACCTCTGACCTTCAGGTTATGAGCCTGACGAGCTACCGGGCTGCTCCACCCCGCGATTTGAGATATCAGAGATTAAACGGGGGCGCGGATTTGGCAAGGGGAAATTTTTGATTAGTTGAAAAATTGGATCGGGTCGGGCGGTGAGGCTTCAAGGGCGGGGGCTTCGAAGGCGTCGGGAGTCGAATTCACGGGCTCGGCTTTGCGGATTTCGATTTCGCCGGCGGGTGGCTGCTGGGCGGGGGCAATGGCTTCGGCCGCAGGTGGGGGGGCATTCACTGGGATGGCCTTGGCGACCGGAATGGTGTCATCGATGTCGACTTCCTCACCGGGGCGCACGGAGCGGTAGATGTCGTTGTAGCCGGTGAGGGCGGGGGAGGTGACGGCGATGGGGCGAATCTTGGTGAGGTCGATGGCGGAGGCCGCGCGGGGCCAGTCTTCCTGATCGAATTCCTGGGTGTAGGAGCGGATGCCGCCGCCGTGGATGTCGCAGGGAATTTTTGGCATTTGATCGGCGGAGACGAGTTCCTTGTAAACGCTGCCGACGGGCTTGGAATTGGGCGCGGTGGAAGATGTGGAGGCCGTGGCGGAGGAGGTTTTGGGTTGGCAACGGGGGGTGGCGAGGAGGCCGGAGGACCGGCAGATTTCGACGGTTTCGAGGCCAGACGGTTGATCGACAGGTGCCGGAGGGAAGGATTTCAAAGAGGCGGCCATGATTTTGGCCCAGATGGGGAGGGCGAGGTCTTTGCCGAAGGCGCCTCGGAAAATTTTCGTCGGTTTATCGAATCCGACCCAGACGCCGCAGGTGATCTTGTTCGTGTAACCAACGAAATAAGTGTCGGTGAATCCGTAGGCGGTGCCAGACTTTCCGGCCACGGGAATCGCGGGGAGGCCGAAGATCGAGGTGGCGGCGGTGCCTTGGCCTTTTTCCATATACTCAGAAAGGATCGAGTGGACTTGGTGGGCGGCAGTGGGCGAGATCGCGCTGTAGCGCTTGCGGGGGGCGTTGAAGATCGTTTTGCCGTCGGTATCGTGGATCGATTGGATGATGTAGAGATTCGCGGGGCGTTGGCCGGAGTTCGGGAAAATCGTGTAGCCGAGCACGAGTTCGTCGAGGGAGAGTTCGCTGCTGCCGAGGAAGGAATTCGAGTAGTCGCGGAGAGGGGATTTGATGCCGGCTGCGGTCGAAGTTTCGATCACCTTGTCGAGGCCGACTTTCATGCCGAGACGGACGGTGGCGGCGTTTTTGCCCTTCAGGAGGGCTTCGCGGGTGGTGATGGAGCCTTCGTATTCGTTCTCAGCGGTCTCTACGCCCCACTCGCCGAGGATTCCAGTCTCGCCGCCGACCATGACATAGCGGTTGTCTATGCAGGTGTCCTGCACGAGTTCGCCTGGGAACTCGCCGGCTGCGTAGGCGGCGGTGTAAACGAAGGGCGTGAACGCGGTGCCAACGGGGCGGGTGCCTTGGATGGCGCGGTTGTATTCGCTGTGCTTGAAATCGCGGCCTCCGACGAGGGCGAGGATTCCGCCAGAGGCATTCTCGGCGGCAATGGCGGCGCCTTGGAGGTATTTTGGCTCGGGCATTTTGACCGACATGTTGCCGCGGTTGATGGAGTCTTCGATTTTGGCGGTGGCGGCGCGGTATTCGGCGAAGGTGGGGTGGTCGTAGCCGGGGCGGGATTCGACCTCGAGAAGGAAATCCTGCGTGGCTTTCTCCGCAGCGCGCTGGAGGTCGATGTCGAGCGTGGTGTCGATGCGGTAGCCTCCATTCATCGCGCGCTCGAAGCCGAGGGCTTTGATCACCTGCTGGCGGATGAGTTCCTGGGCGTAACCGGCTTTGAAGGGATTTGTGCGCTTAACGGTGCCGAGGGGGGATTCCGTTTCCTCGGCGAGTTCCTTGCGGCTGATGAACCCGAGTTCGCGCATTTTTTGCAGAACGATGTCGCGGGAGTCTTTTGAGTCGGTTGGGTTGTTAAATGGCGAGAGGGCGTTGGGGCTTTTCAAAAGACCCGCGAGCGTCGCGCACTGGCCGATTGAGAGGTCGATGGCATTTTTTCCAAAGTAACCTTGCGCGGCGGCCTCGGCTCCGTAGAAGCCGCTGCCGAAGTAAACGCGGTTCAGGTAGGCCGACATGATTTCATTTTTCGAAAAATTCTTTTCGATGCGCCACGAGAGATATATCTCCACTATTTTGCGCTGGTAGGTGCGTTCGCGAAGCTCGAAGGAATTGCGCGCGAGCTGTTGGGTGACGGTACTCGCGCCTTGGGTGATGCGGCCCTTGATGTAGTTTTTGAGCCCTGCCCGGAGGATGCCAATGTAGTCCACGCCATCGTGTGTGTAGAAGCGATTGTCCTCGGCGGCGATCACGGCGTTAACCAAAGCCGGCGGCAGGCGGTCGTAGGGGACGGGTTGGCGGTTTTGGATGAAAATTTTGCCGAACTCGCGGCCTTCGCGGTCGTAGATCACGGAGGCAGCCTCCATTTCCGTGACTTGTTGGAGATCGAATTCCTCGGCTCGGCTTCTGTATTGGCTCGTGAGGATGCCAAAAGCTACCCATACGGCGAAGGCCCCGGCGGCCAGCAAGGCGATGGGAATCCACACGATCTTGCGTGTGTAAAAGGGCACCCGGTTGCCGGAATCGGCTTTTTCCCAACTGTAAAGATTTTTGCTGATGGCGGGAACTTTTCCACTTCGGTCGCGCGAGATCAAGACCGTGAATGGGCGCTCAGGCGCGAGCGAGGGTTTGGAGGATTTTCAGGAAAAACTCGCCGCCGCGCTCGAGGTCTTCCACGGCGATGTATTCATCGGCCGTGTGGGCTTGGTCGATCGAACCGGGGCCGATGGCGATGGCAGGGCAGCCTTTCGCGGCAAAGACGGCGGCGTCGCAAAACCACGGGGCGCCGACCGGGCGCGAACCGAGCGTTCCAAGGATTTGGATGAGCGGGTGCGTGGGGTCGGTCCAGAGCGGATCGGAGCTGCGAAGGGAGATTTCGAGGCCGGGTATGCGCTCTTGAAGAAGGGCGGGAACGAAGGCCGTATCGACGCGGGGAATGAAGCGCATATCGACCGAGCATTCGCAGGAGTCGGGCACGATATTGACTTTGGAGCCGCCGACGATGGTCCCCACGCTGAGCGTGGAGGCGCCGAGGACGGGGTCGGTTTTTTGGGAAAGCCTTGGAGCAACCTCGCGGCGGAGGCAGTCGATCGCATCGGTGATTTTGTAAATGGCATTGTCGCCCTCCTCGGGCCGCGAGGCGTGGACGGCGCGGCCGCGGGCCTTGAGGTGGAGCCAGCAGGAACCTTTGTGGGCATGGACCGCATCAAGCGAAGTGGGCTCTCCGGCCATCACAAAATCAAATCGCTCCTGCTCCGCGAGGGCCTTGGCGCCGTGCTGGCCAGCTTCTTCGCCGATGAGTCCGGCGAACCAGATTTCGTAGGGGAGATCGGCCAAAAAATCGCGCGCTTCGCGCAGCGCCCACAGCATCGAGGCCATCGGGCCTTTCGTGTCACTCGCGCCGCGACCCCACACGCACCCTTCGCTGATTTCACCGCCGAAGGGATTGATCGTCATTCCTGCCACACTCACGGTGTCAAGGTGAGGGGCAAAAAGAATTCTCGGCGCACCGGATTTTTTTGAGGGGAAGCGACCCACGACATTTGGCCTGCCCGGAAAAACCTCGCGTAGGCCAACCTCGGCGCCGCAATCCAGTAGGAATTCCCCGACCCACCCGGCACAGGCCGCTTCTCCCGTGAGTTCGGTGCCGGGATCACCGCCGTCGGGGTTGACGCTCGGGATGCAAATGAGCTCGGATGTGATCTCGGCAACAGAGTTCATCGCGAGGAGAGATACCACTCCACGAATTTCGGGATGCCTTCGCGGATTTGGGTTTGCGGATTATAGCCGAGGATTTGGCGGGCCTTCGTGATGTCAGCGGCGGTCAGCGGCATGTCGCCTTGCTGCTCGGGCAGGCGTTCGATGATGGCTTTTTTGCCGAGCGCTTTTTCGATCTCGAGGATTAACTCCGACAAAGTGGTCGTCTGGTTTTCCCCGAGATTAAAAATATCAAACGCCGGTCCCTCGTAGCGAAGCGCGCTAGTCACACCCTGCACAATATCGTCGATGTAGGTGTAGTCGCGGCGTGTGGAGCCATCGCCGAATTGCGGGATCGATTGCCTGCGATGGATGGCGTCGGTGAATTTGTGGATCGCAAGGTCGGGTCGCTGGCCGGGGCCGTAAACGGTGAAAAACCGAAGACATACAACTTTCATCCCATAAAGGTGGGCATAGTTGCCGCAGAGGTGTTCGCCCGCGATCTTGGTCGCCGCGTAGGGGCTTAGGGTTTGTGGAAGAGGGAGATCTTCGGTGAAGGGGACTTTTTTGGACAAGCCATAAACAGAGGAACTGGAGGCGAACAAAAACCGGCCAATGCCATTCCTATGAGCCGCTTCCAGGAGGTGGTGGGTGCCCGTGATGTTGGTGTCTATGTAGAGCTGCGGGTCTTTCAAAGAAGGCCGAACCCCTGCCCGGGCGGCAAGGTGGATGATGGTGTCGAAGCGGCCTTGAGAGATGGTTTTTTGGACGAAATCACGGTCGCGAATGTCTCCCTCGTGAAGACGAGCAAAGCCACCGAGCGAGATGAGGTTAGAGCGTTTGATCCGGGGGTCGTAGTAGTCGTTGAAATCATCGATGATCTCGACCTCGTGGCCGTCATGAATCAACCGTCCCGCCACATGGGAACCTATAAAACCGGCCCCGCCCGTTACCAAAATGCTCATCGCAGGACTTTATAGAGAGCCCCTCTGCGAAGCCGCAAGCGGTTTGTTTTTTTGGGCCTTGACGGGCCGCATGGTGGCGGGTTTGTTAAGCGCTCAAAATTAAAGTCACATGCCATTTGCCCTCCTATCCACAGCATCCTGCGGCCTCGCGCTGCTACTTAGCCTCTGGTTCCTCGTTGGAACTTGGTCAAACCAAAGCACCGAAGGTAAATTGCTCAAGCAGCAGGACGAAATCCAAGCGCACCAACTCGCCATCCAAACCCAGCAGCAGCAACTCCAAGCCCAGCAACAGCAGATTGAAGGGGCTGCCCAGCTCCAAAACCAGATCGGGCCTGCCATGCTTCGTGATTTGGCCCAACTTTCGGTCGCCAATAAGAACGCCAAGATCACCGATCTCCTCAAAAAATACGGCTTGGAAGTGAATGTCGCTCCGGCCGGCGCTCCTGCCCCCGCTTCTCCCACCCCCTAATTTTTTAATTTTATGGAAGACTTCAACGAATCCGCCCCCTTAAACTCAAGTTCCCTTATCGGAAACATCCACTTGTTGATCGCGCTTCTGGCGCTGGCCTTCTCGGTTTTCCTCTTCGCCCAAATCAGCGCAAATGGCCAAGCCTCACGCTCGATGAAATGGCGCTACGACACCATGGACCGCCAACTCATCTCGACGATCGAGGCCGAAAAACGCTTCGCCGAGCTCATCAAACAGCGCGAGGCCAGCGTCCAGCAGGCCCAGCAAGTCCAGACCCGCTACACTGAGATGCTGAACGATCTCCTCAAACTCGCCGATACGGACAAGGACGCCAAGGCAGTCGTGGAGAAATACCGCATCCAGCGTCAGGACAACGCCCAGCCCGCATCCGGTCAAGCGCCCGCCAATCCTTGAGCCTTCGCCGCTCGTCGGCGCCTTGAGTCCATGAAAACCCTGCTCGTCACGGGCGCAACCGGTTTCGTGGGAAGGAATCTCGTCCTGCGCCAAATCGCCCGCGGAACACGGATCCTGGCCCCCGTTCGCAGCGTGGCAAAGCTCCGTGCCCAACTCGAGGCCGAGGGCATCGATCCAGGCGCGGTTACTGTCTTGGACGCCGATCCCGCCAAGTGGGATGGCGGAGTTCATCCAACCCACGCGCTGCTCTCCGCAGGGGTTCTTTTCGCGCGCGACCGCGAGGAGTATTTCGCCACGAATGTCGATTGGACGCTGCGCATTCTTGAGGCGCTTCCGGAGTCCACTCGCATCGTGGTTCTATCTTCCCAATCTGCCGGCGGACCCACTCCGCCCGGGCGCGCCGCCCGCACCGAATCCGACGCCGACACGCCCCTGACCTGGTATGGAAAATCCAAGCTCGCCCTCGAGCGTGCCCTCCAGAGTCAAAAAGCGCGTCGCCTTTGCATTCTCCGACCGCCGATGATTCTCGGGCCGCGCGACACTGCGACACTCCCTCTTTTCAAAATGGCCATGGGTCTCGTCCGCACCAAGCCGGGCCTGCGCCGGAAGGAATTTAGTTTTCTCTCCGTCGAGGATGTCGTCGAGGCCGTCGAGGCCGCGTGGAATTGCGAATCCTTCGGTCCGCACTACATCTCCGCCCATCGCACGATCACGGATTGGGAACTGATCGGTACGGCCGCTCGCGCGGCGGGCGGCAAAGGCGTGACACTTCCGGTCCCGATCACGGTGGTCAAAGCCATGTCGCTTCTGGTCGATTCGATTCCCGCCATGCGCCAATCCGCGCCCAGCCTCACCCGTGACCGCGCGAAGGAAATCTGGGCCGACCGCTGGGTCGTGGACTCCACGGCGTTCCGCCGGGCCACGGGCTGGCAAAGCCGCCAAGACCTCAACGAGGCGCTCGAAGGCGCTTTCCGTTACTATGTCCGCGAGGGCCATTTTTCGCAGCCGGAAAAGTCTTGATGCCATCATCCGTCGGTTGTCCCATCGGCGGCTCATGAATCCGATCACACCCGACCATCTCCTCGACGCACAGCGCTGGCGCTACGCCACCAAGCAATTCGACGCCTCCAAAAAAATCTCTGCCGACATCTGGCGGGCCCTCGAGGATTCGCTGGTCCTTTCGCCGTCCTCCTACGGATTGCAGCCCTGGCAGTTTTTCGTCGTCATGAATCCCGACCTTCGCGCCAAGCTCCGCCCCCACTCTTGGAACCAATCGCAAATCACCGACGCCTCGCACCTCGTCGTCTTCGGCATTCCGGAGAAAATCGATGTTCCGTTCATGGAAAAATACCTCGCCCGCATCGCGGAGGTTCGCGGCGTCACGATTGAATCGCTCGGCTTCTACCGCGACATGATGATGGCTGATGTCATCGCCGGGCCTCGCCAGGCCAGGGTTCGCGAATGGGCCGCTCGCCAGCTTTACATCGCCCTCGGCAACTTTATGACCTCCGCCGCCCTGCTCGGCATCGACACCTGCCCGCTCGAAGGCCTCGACCCGCGCGAATACGACGCGATCCTCGACCTCCCCGCCAAAGGCTACAACACCGTCGTCGCCTGCGCCGCCGGCTACCGCTCCGCTGAAGACAAATACGCCAAGCTCCCGAAAGTCCGCTTCGAAAAAAGCAACCTAATCCGGCACCTGTAACCCGCGCTTTTAAAATTAACCACGGAGAACAGAGAACAGGGAGGAGGCGAAATGGGGCGCAATGCCCCCACCTATCCGCCCGACTACGCTTCGCTGACATTCTTAAACCCGAAAAAGGATTTTTAAACAGGAGAACAGGCTGAACAAGATTCACAGAAGCGGTTTATGAAAGCGGTGGCTTGGACAAAAAGATCCGATGCGATGAGGAGCAATTCATTTACCCTCTGTGCTCGCCGTGTCCTCTGTGGTTAATTCTGCTGGATTCGGGTTAAACTTTCCAAGTCCTGCCTCCCGTTCACACGCTCCTAGGCGGGCTGGAAGAAAGGACGCGCAACAGCGACTTCCATTCTTCGGGGACATAGGAAACAAGGCTTGCAAATTGAGTATTACATTTATAAAAAATCGTATTAAGAAAAATGGCAGGCATGGGAAAAAAGGCGTTTGGTCGAATCCGCAAAGGGGTGGCGCGGATCAGTGTGTCACTTCCCCGGGAACTCTCGATCGAGTTGGATGACCTAGTTGTGCAAAGGGGTTTCGGGAGCAGATCTCAAGCCCTCACCTCGATGATCTCCGAGAGTTTGGTCGAGCACCGCAAGGATGCGGGTCAAGCCATCATGGCCGGCACCATCACACTTTTCTACAGCCAAAGGAAAAACACCATTCTTGGGGATCTGGCCGACCTCAAGCGCCAACATATCGATGAAGTGATCGGCTCGCTTCAAGTTCAGCTCGAGAACGACCACATCATGGAAGTCATCCTTGTGCAAGGCCCCGGGATGAAGCTTCGCAAAATCTGCGATGCGTTCGCCACCTGCAAGGGCGTGAAGGTCGGCAAGCTCACGCTCACGAGCACCATCATTCCTCCACTGCATCCCATGAAAAAATGAACTACAGTGAAATTCTTCCCGGTGGCGGCATGTGGTCCATGCGCGTTCCCAGACACAGAACGA
>JBIPMC010000283.1:0-3097 GCA_044369345.1 Terrimicrobiaceae bacterium | reverse complement strand
CTCCTCATTCACATTCAAGCCCTTGTCAAAAAACATCAACTTTCTCCTTGCTGAGAATCACAGTTGCTCTGTGTCCCATGTGGTCAACGCTTCGCAAATCTCCCGCAAGCGCTGCCGGATCGGGCGGGCACGAGTGGCAAAGCCTCGTTGGGATTTTTCATATTCTATCCGACCCTCTGGTGTTTCGATGGGAACCGCCACATACCCGAAAGCCGAGAGATCGTAGGGGCTGGCACGCATGTCGAGTTCTCGGATGTCGCGAGCCAATTCAAAGGCGTCGGCCACGAGTTCGGAGGGCGTCCACGGCACGAGTTTGAAGCTCCACTTGTAGAGGTCCATGTTTGCATGGAGGCAGGCGGCTTGTTCGAGTTGGGGGGATTTTTCGCGAGTGGGTTGAATTCGGTTCAGCGGGCGCGCTGGTTCGGTGAAAAAACGAAACGCGTCGTAGTGCGAGCAACGAAGCGGGAGGTTTTCGACGACTTCAGTGATTTCCTGCGGCGAAAGTCTCAGCGGGAGTTTTTCGTGACGAATGTCGGTGGTTCGGTAAACCATCGCCCACTCGTGCAATCCATGACAGCCGAAGAACGGAGCACGCTCCTGAATCCCGGCCAAAAACTCTCCCAACCATTTCACAAATGCGCGGCGTTTTTCCGGTAGAGGGCTCCCGGTGATCCCATTGGCGGTTTCCACATAGCTCGGAATCGCCAAATACTCCCGTGCCTCTGGTCCACGCAGAGTGACTCCCAAGCCCGGATGCCATCGTTTCAACTGAGCGGGCCGATAGGGATAATAGTCGAACAAAAAATCGTCCACAGGATCGCGAAGACCTCGCGACATGCGATCGAGGCGGGGCTGAATCCAAGGGGCCACGCGCTCGGCGTGTCTCGCCCGTCGATCCATCCAGACCATCTGTTCCAAAAATTCCACAACCCGTAAAAAACCTCGCAGCGGTCTTGCTGGCAAGAGCCCGCATTGGAGTTGCACGGGCGCGGGGATGGCCATAGCTTCGCGAACCATGGTAGCAGATCGTTGGTCCTCGCGTTTGGGGGTGATTATGGCCGTCGCTGGAAGTGCCGTGGGCCTTGGAAACTTCCTGCGTTTTCCCGGCCAAGCGGCCCAATACGGCGGTGGCGCGTTCATGATCGCCTATTTTCTCTCCCTGCTTGTCATCGGCCTGCCGATTTGCTGGGCCGAATGGACAATGGGCCGGATGGCCGGACAGCGAGGCTTCAACGCGGCTCCGGGTGTCTTTCATTTTTTTGTTCGCCGCCGCTGGGGAAAATATCTCGGCGTCGTCGGCGTGGTCATCCCCGTGGTGATCTACATGTATTATGTCGTGATTGAGGCGTGGTGCCTCGGCTACGCGGTGAACTTCCTGACTGGCGGGATTGACTTCAACACGGTCGAGGACTCGGGAAAATTCTTTGCCCGGTTCATCGGAGTGGAAGCGAATGGGGACGCGATCGGATTCCGTGTTGACCAGGTTGGTTACTACCTTTTGTTCGTTTTTCTCCTGAACTTTTTCCTGATCTACCGGGGCCTTTCGAAAGGGATCGAGTGGTTTTGCACTTGGGCGATGCCCGCGCTTTTGCTGCTTGCGCTTGTGGTGCTTGTTCGGGTTCTTACCCTTGGCGCTCCCGATCCCGCCCAGCCTGGACAGAATGTTCTAAACGGCCTCGGCTTTATGTGGAATCCGCAAAAGGTGCTTTTGGAAAAAAACACTGACGGACGCTGGAGCTCGGAGCGCGAACTGGTCGGGCAAGAATTTATCGAAGCCGCCGAGCGAGAGGTGGCGGCGAATTCCTTGCTGAGAATCAGAGCCATCGGCGTGGTGGAGCAGCTCGCCAAGCCCCAACTCTGGCTCGCCGCCGCCGGACAAATTTTCTTTTCTTTGAGCGTGGGCTTCGGAGTGATTCTGACCTACGCCAGTTACCTCTCGCGCCAAGATGATATCGTGCTGAGCGGGCTCTCTGCCACGAGTGCGAATGAGTTTTTCGAAGTCGCCCTCGGCGGGTTGATCACCTTGCCCGCTGCATTTGCGTTCCTCGGAGTCGCCGGGGTGGCGGGCATGGGAACCTTTGCTCTCGGCTTTCATGTACTTCCGCTGGTTTTCGATCACATGCCATTCGGGTCGTTTTTTGGATTTTGCTTTTTCTTTCTGCTCTTTCTGGCGGCGATCACGAGTTCGCTCTCGATGTTACAGCCCGGCATCGCGTTTTTGGAGGAAGTCCTTGCGATTCGGCGCAAGGAATCCGTGGCCATTCTCGGCCTCGTCACAGGTTTGGGCTCGGCGTTCGTGCTTTATTTTAGCAAGGATTTGAAGGCTCTCGACACGCTGGATTTCTGGGTCGGCACCTTTTTAATCTTCCTTCTGGCGACCGTCCAAATTCTCGTCTTCTCGTGGGGCTTCGGTGTCCGCAGCGGACTGCGTGAGGCATCGCAAGGGGCGGCGTTTCCGATTCCATGCTTGTTCATTCCTGTGATGAAAATTCTCTGCCCTGCCTTTCTGATCACGATTTTCGGTTTGTGGGTTCTGGTGAATGTTTTTGGGGTTTCTTTAGGGGGAGGCGAGCCGGAGTTCAGCGTTTATGTTCGTGATCTTTTGATCCATCCGAATCCTGTCGCTTGGCTGGCCGTGGGCCTTATCGCCGTGTTTGCCGCGTTTGTTGCCCTGCTCGTCTCCCGGGCCCCGGCCTACCGAAATGAGATTGCCGGGGAGGGTGAACCATGACACTTGGAGGTTGGATCATAATGCTTAGCTCGGTGGTCGGCGTGACCTTGGTTTTCCTCTGGTGCCTGTGGAAAGTCATCACCACTCCTGAAGAATCCGAAAAACTCCACGGCTTTTCCTTTGAAACGCCCGATGAAAAAGCCGACGCCTAGCAGGCCTGTCGGACTTAGGCTTTTTAGACCCAAAAATGACATTTTTGCCGCCACCTGATATCTCCCAGAAAATAAAAACGCGATATAGGTGATTTAAGGAGGTCAAGTTTTTAGTCGGCCCTTAAAAACGACTCATCCCGTTTATGGTTAATGCGCTAGGCACGATTCTTGCTGTGTTGGATTGCAGGTAAAACCTGCCCATATCCACAAAAAC
>JBIPMC010000374.1:0-3105 GCA_044369345.1 Terrimicrobiaceae bacterium | reverse complement strand
CATCTTTTTTAAGCTTGCTCAGCTTCTTATAAATCCTGTCCATGTGTGTTTGCCAGTCACATTCAATGTTCTCCTTGGTTACGGCGTAATTGCATCCTCCAAAACATTTTGGTTCATCATTTTTTGCAATTTCGCGGAGTGATAAGATTCTTTGTTGCATGGCCCAAGCAAAACGCATGACAGGTGTTTTAAACGCATTTTCGGCAGCAACTTTTTGATTGTTCTCTGTCAGGATTGTTTGACTCAAGATGTAGTTCATGAACAGCTTTTCTACACCTCTTCTGAACTCTTGCATGGGCTTGACATCGTAGAATCTGTCGCCATAATCGGCCTGTGACTTTTGAATCATCTCGACAATCTTGGTCAGCAATTTGTGACATTCTTGGTAGATTGCTGTGAACTTTAACGATCCCTCTTTACGAATGACAACAAACTCTTGACCGGGAGATAGAACCTTTCTATCACAATGAACCTCGCCAGAAGGTGCTTGAAGTTTATTAACAAAACTCATCCCCTCAGGTGTCACATCGTATTTCAGACAAAAAAGCGGCCTAAACTGGAGTAGTGTGCACTTTTCTTTATTTTTGCATGAGTAGTTGCACTTTGTACGCATCTGGCCGAAGTAAGAATGAGAATCTTTGCAGCTGCTAGACGGCATATTCCACCAGCCTGGTATGTTGTCATACGACGGTGTGTTTGTTCCAAGACAGAAATCGGCCAAGCGTTTGAAAGGTTTGATCACGTAGTCATGTATACTGCTATCGATATCGTCATCAAATGGCCGGTTAAGATGCCGATCCAGTGCAGCCCTGGTATCCGAATCAGGAAAGACTGTTATCGCGAGTGCAATAATAGGACCACCCGCCATCAGAATACTACGATCAAGAATTTTGCTATCAAAAATATCGGTGTACTTCATCACTTCCCATAAGTACAGCGAATGAGCACGCATACTGTCGAATTCATCATTCATATCCTTGTGTATAATGCGGAGAAGACGAGGCGCAAATGTAATAGTGGGTTTCTCGCGCACAACTCCAAGACTCTTGTTTTCGTCTAGCATTTCCCTATTTCTGCAACATGGACATGACCAGCCAGAGTCTGCATCATCGGCTAGACCTTGGTCACCCTCCTCATCGCCTACAGTAGCCACATCATCGCCGTTGACTTGATTGATCATCAATTCATGATTGTTACTCTTGCTCCTCCCGACATTTTGAGGTTCATGACGCTCATGAAATGATTCTAGCTCAGAGATGTATAATTTGGCTAGCTTTGACTCATCACTCATGGATGATGAACATGAACCCAATGCTCCTCTAACGGTTGCCTGCAGTATCGAATCATCGATCATCTGACGTGAGCTACCCTGGGGCAACACGATAGTATGCCAAAGCAAATCAAGCTGATTGTACTTTCCACGAGATACAATTGATCTGTCACGTAGATTGACGTAAAGTCCAACTGGGTAGCAAAACATCTGATCTGTGTTTCTTTCTTGCTGAAATAAAATGTTCTTTTGTTGACTCAGTATCCTTAGTACAACCGACATGAAACAAACAAAATAGCATAACATGAAGCGGCTTACCCTAAAGCGTCTATCCAGTTCTTCGGAGTGCTGCACAAGGAAATTTTGATAGTAGCTTGAAGGATCTGAAGTACTGTAACGGGATTGCAGTTTTCTCAAAGTCAGCTCATCATCGGTATGACTGTGTTTGATTTTCAGACCGCACGAGATCGCAATCCATTCAAAGTAATAAGTAGTGCCAGTTGGCACTCTAACGCCAAGTTGTTCAAGTAAAACTGATTCACCACTGGCCATGCCATCGATGGATACTCGTCCATCACAAGTTTCTGCATTGTGGTTTATTTCTGCGAAGAATTGATTGTACATGGACTCTGATAAAACTCCTTTAGTCTCTGATACATCTCCTGCATCTGAAGGAATCCGCAACTCGAATGGTAACTTTTGCTTTTGACCTGGAATAAAATCCCCGACTGTAGCACGAACGTCAAATACTCGATTGGACGGATCATTTCTTAGCGGAACTGCCAGAAAAGTAATTGTATCTCCCTTTCCAATGACCTTTTCTGGTTTGATCGGCGACAGAGTCCATTCTTCGTCATCATCAGCGCGGCGATAATAGAGGTGAACACTGTCGTGCTCACTGTTGTGCTCTATCTCCATCAACTCTACGCTGTTCGGACCGTCAGAAGTCTTTGGCTCCCCTTCTTTGCCTGCATCAACATCTGGTTTGTTTGCATTGACTTGACCGTCACACTCTATCTCCATCTCATCGTTGTTTGGACGCTCAGAAGTCTCTACCGTTGACTCCCCCTTTTTGCCTGCATGAGCAATTTCATCATTGTTCGGATTTTCAGAAGTCTTCGGCTCCCCTTCTTTGCCTGCATCAACATCTTGATTGTTTGCATAAACTTTACCGACAGGCTCTATCTCTATTTCATCATTGTTCGGATGGTCAGAAGTCTTTGGCCCCCTTTCTTTGCCTGCATCAACATCTTGATTGTTCGCATTGACTTTACCAACAGACTCTATCTCTATTTCATCATTTTTCGGATGGTCAGAAGTCTTTGGCTCCTCTTTTTTGCCTGCGTCAACATCTTGATTATTTGCATTCACTTGACTGATGGACTCTACCATTGACTCCCCTTTTTTGCCTGCATCATACTCTACATCCATCGACTCACATAATTTCAACGACTCCGTTTGGGCGTGCTGAGACTTAAGTCGCTTTTTTACAGGCGAGCCCGATGAGCTTGTTACGACTGCATCAGAAGTCGATTGTGATCCAGCATTTTGCCAGATAAATTCAACAGCCTGGACAATATGTGGAATATCATTTTCATGGATGCTTTGTTTGAGAGCCGAGGTTGCTGATTCGATGAAGCTCGCCCTGTCCATAGTTTTCGTCCAAGGAGAGGGCTTTTCGTACAGTTCCAAGATGCTTTGTTGAATCAACGTATCGGGATCACCAGCAGCGAAAACCGACATTACAGTTTCTGACCGAAGGACCTTGACATTAGGATGTGCAGCAACATAGATGAGACCGAGTGCGTCCCATTGTTTGATGTCACGACATGATG
>JBIPMC010000282.1:0-3106 GCA_044369345.1 Terrimicrobiaceae bacterium | reverse complement strand
CTCTGGTTCATTTTGGTTTTGGTTTGCCAAGGCATCCCTTTTGAAACGTTTCCCGCTTCAATTGTGTTACCTATGTCTTGAACCTGATCCGTTACCTATGTCTTGAACCCGGACCGGAAGTGTCCACATCGAGCGCCTTCACATCTTGATTGAATGCGACATCTATTCCCGCAACGCAAATTGGCACGCGCTTGAACAACATGCTTCCTCGAACAAGGATCAAAATTGATCCCTTTTTGGCAATCCTGGTTCCGTTGCCGATTGCGATGTGGGTCACATAATGGTCTGCCTTCTCGACTACTAGATCGTACATCGACGAGGCGCTGACCCACGGAATGGTTCCATTCCAATACGCTGGATTGTCTTTGGATGGCGTCCCGCCAGAAGAAAACGAAGCAATGCTTCCCATTGTTTTCATCTCCCATTCCCCGGCGTTTTGGAATTCGGGGAAGCGGAGGCGGGGTTGGGTTTCGCCTTCGCGGGGGAAAAGCTGCTGCATCAGCCCTTTTTTATGGGTCTTGAGCGCGTCCACTTTCCGCGCTTGCGCGGCCATCAGCTCGTCCACCGAACTCAGGCACTCGGCGATTTTTTGTTGTTCGGCGGTGCTTGGAAGCGCGATTGGAAACGAGAGAAAAGTTTCAGCGTGGATGCGTCTCGCTTTTCGGCTGCCGTCAGCCGTCTCCCCCAACCTTTCGTAGAAGTCTCTCCGCTTAACGTATTCCAACAAGAACGCGGGTATAAGCCCGTCCGCGAAGTCAAAGCAGGGCAAATCAACCGTTGATTCGAAGCCGTCCAAGCTCGGCGGAATGATCCCGAACGCTTGGTTTAGAAAATCGAGTTTGCTGTAAATGAACTGCCCAGCATTGCGCCGAAAATACTGAGTGTTGATGCTGCCTTGGATGGCTTCGTTTTTTTCGAAGACGCCATTCCCCCAGAGCTTGACGGTAATCTTCTTCGCGACGTTGCCCTTGCTTCCGGGAAGTCGGCTTTCGCTCATAAACTCGCTAAGCGGTCTTTCACCCCACCCCTCCGTCTCCCGAAACTCCGGAAACCGCAGCTTCGGCACCAGCGCGGGCTTGGCCTCTTCCTTCGGGGCGGTGGTTTTGGTCTTACTGCTCATACGCGCTGAGTCCTGAGATGTCGCGGCCACCGGCGCGTTTGGTGAGGAGGGGGTGCAGGTCGGCCATGAGGGCCAGTTCGGCATCTCTTCGGGCACTCCAACCAAGGTCAAGTGGAGCAAAGAGGTCGGTGAGGTGCTCGCCGTCGAAGATCATGCGGTCGAGGATGCCGTCCACGAAGGTTTGCAGGGCGGCCGTGGCGAGGCTGTGCCGCGCGGCGATGGTGGCGAGTTCCTTGGCGCTTTTCTCCGCCTTGAAGCTGGTGTAGCCCTCGCGGATGGCGGTTTCGCTGAGGCCTTCGCCCGCCTTCAGCGTGCCGATGTATTCGGCGATGTCGTCGCGCTCGTTCATGAACTTGGCATCGGCGCTGATGAGGCCGATGAGTTCCTCGCGGGTCATCTTCGACTTGCCCGGCCCCTTGGCCGAGAACTTGGCGATGAGGCCCATGATGTAGTCGTAATCAATGACGGCGGAGGCGAAGAGGACGAACTCAAAGTCGATCTGATCCACGGGGTCGTCGGTGCCATCGTCTTTCCCGCTAGTCTTGCCCTGCTGGTCTTTGAGCTTCTTGGCCGTCTCCAGATACTGGCCTTTGAAGCCGCGCAGGTTTTCATCCGGCAGCACGGCATCAATGCTGGCTTTGTTTTCCTCGGTGAGGTCGGTGTATTGGTCGAGCTGGGTCTTGAGCCGCTGAACTTCCTTGAAGTGGGTGATGAAGGCGGCCTTGGCGGCATCGCCCTTCAGATTCGCCACGGCGGAGGGCGTGCAGTCGAGGCCCTGGGACTTCATGAAGCCGTCGAGCTTCTGCACGGCGGTCTCCAGCTTCTGGATGACCTTGGGGGCAGGATCCACTAGCCAAATCTCCCGCGCCTGCTCGCCGGTTTTCTCGCCGGAGAAGAGGGCGATGGCGGTGTCCACGGCGTCCTGCTGCTGGCGGAAGTCGAGGATGTTCCCATACGGCTTGGTGCCGTTGAGCACGCGGTTGGTGCGGGAGAAGGCCTGGATGAGGCCGTGGTGCTTGACGTTCTTGTCCACGTAGAGCGTGTTCAGGAACTTGGAATCGAAGCCGGTGAGCAGCATGTCCACGACGATGGTGATGTCGATCTTCTGCGCGGCGGGGTAGTCGGCATTCGGCCACTGCTGGTCTTTGATGCGCTTCTGCACATCCTGGTAGTAGAGATCGAACTCACTGAGGCGGTGATTGGTGCCGTAGCGGGCATTGTAATCGGCGAGGATGGCCTTGAGCGCGGCTTTCTTGCCCTCGGGGTCTTCCTCGTTGTCCGCCTGCTCCTGCGGGAGGTCTTCCTGAATCTGCTTCACATCGGGATCGCCCTCGGCGGGCGGTGAAAAGACGCAGGCGATGTTCAGCGGTTGGAACTCGGGATCGGCGGCCTGTTTCTCGGCCTGCATCTTTTTGAACAGCGCGTGGTATTCGATGGCGTCATTGATGGACGCGGTGGCAAGGATGGCATTGAACCGGCGGTGATTCGTGGATGAATCGTGTTTCGCGAGGATGGATTCGATGACGGCGCGTTTAGGGATGGGTTCGCCGGGCTTCGGCGGGGTTTTGCCCTCGGGCTTGAAGTAATCAATGTGGAAGCGCAGGACGTTCCCGTCCTCGATGGCGTGGGTGATGGTGTAGGCGTGGAGCTGCTTCTGGAAGAGGTCCGCCGTGGTGCGCATGGAGGCCTGCGCGTCCGTAATCTTCTGCAACCCGGCATTGGCCTCAAAGATGGGCGTGCCGGTGAAGCCGAAGAGCTGGGCCTTGGGGAAGAACTCTTTGATGGCCTTGTGGTTCTCCCCGAACTGGGAGCGGTGGCACTCGTCGAAAATGAAGACGATGCGTTTGTCACTCAGCGGGGCCAGCATCTCCTTGTAGGTGGGCTGGTCGTTCTTCTTCCGCTGCTTGTTGCGCTTGCTGCCCTCATCCAGCGCGAGGCCGAGCTTCTGGATGGTGGTGACGATGACCTTGTCGGCGTAGTCCTCGG
>JBIPMC010000393.1:0-3109 GCA_044369345.1 Terrimicrobiaceae bacterium | reverse complement strand
TGTGGAGACCCGAACCTGGTGAACATCAGATTCGTATTGTCCCATATCTACACAAAGCGGAAAATGCACCGTTTATCGAATTATATTTTCATTACAAACTTAGTAAAAGATCGATATTATCACCTATTTCATTTGGTAGACCAGATCCTATTGTAAATTTCGCTGAAAAAATGAAACAGACTGGTGATAAAAATGATTGGGTTATGGGTAGAAAATTAGAACCAAAAATGAGAACCTATGTGCCAGTAATTGTTCGTGGTGCTGAAAGTGAAGGCGTTAAGTTTTGGGGATTCGGAAAACAAATATATGAAGAACTTTTAGGTTATTTTGCAGATGAAGATTACGGTGATTTATCAGATGTACAAACTGGAAGAGATATTGTTGTTACTGTAAAATCGCCAGAAGAAACCGGACGTGAATATGCAGAAACTACAATACGAATCAAACCCAACCCAACACCAGTTTCATCAAATCCCGAAATTGTTGAAAAAATAAAACAACATCCAAACATTACAGAATTATATCCAGAACCATCATACGAAGAATTGAAAACACATCTTCAAACTTATTTAGGACAATCCGATGATTCGGATGACTTGAATTATACAAAGAATAATACATCAAATAAACCAGTAACAACCGATGACAATACCTCATCAAAACCATCGAATGATATTAGTGTGACGTTTGAAGACCTTTTTTAATTTGGAGTAAGTTATGGCAAAAAGTAAAAATGAGTTAACCGATGAACTCGGTGGACTTATAGCAGACACTATAAATAAACAATTCAAGACACAACATGTCAAATCCGCTTACTTCCTTGAAGGCGATGATGATGCTCCAACAATCGTAAAGGAATGGGTGGGAACTGGATCTACTATGTTAGATTTGGCAATTTCCAACCGTAAGTACGGAGGATTTCCAGTTGGTAGAGTATCTGAAATAACAGGACTTGAACAGTCTGGAAAATCTCTTCTTGCCGCTCATGTTCTATTAAACACACAGAAGAAAGGTGGACTTGCAGTTTATATAGATACTGAAAACGCGATTTCTACCGAATTCCTTAGTGCTATTGGTTTGAACTTGAAAGAAATGTTATACATACCATTAGAAACCGTTGAAGACATTTTTGAAACAGTTGAAGTTATCATTGACAAAGTCCGTTCATCAGATAAAAACCGATTGGTTACTATCGTTGTGGATTCAATCGCAGGTGCATCTACTAAAACAGAAATGGCTGCAGATTTTGATAAGGATGGTTATGCTACGGCAAAGGCACTTATCATGTCAAAGGCAATGAGAAAGATAACAAATCTAATTGGTAGAGAAAGGATTTGTTTGATATTCACAAATCAACTTCGTCAAAAACTTAATGCTCCAGCATTTTCCGATCCATGGACAACACCTGGCGGTAAAAGTATTCCTTTTCATGCATCTGTCCGTATTCGTCTTTCATCTATCGGTGCTATAAAGACAAAGAAAGATGGTCGTGATGAAATAGTGGGTTCGCGTGTTAAGGCGAAGTTAGTAAAAAATCGTTGTGGTCCTCCTCTGAGAGAATGTGAATATGAAGTATATTTCGATAGTGGTATTGATGATTATAGTAGTTGGTTAACAACTATGAAGGATCACAGTTTAGTTTCTCAATCTGGTGCCTGGTATTCATGGACAAACGAAGAAACTGGTGAAGTTATAAAATTTCAATCCAAAGAATTTGTTGACAAAATTATGAGTAATCCAAAATTACAAGAAATGATTTATGATGAAATTGCGGAAAAAGTAATTATGAAATATCAACAATTAGATGGTCCAAGAATAGACGATGCAATTATTATATCAGATGCAATTCCCTTCGATGGATTATGAACAAACGATATTCAACAATATTAGATGAAATCGAATCTGAAAGACAACACAAAAATGCTTTAAATCGTAATAGTAAAGTTTTAATAGTGGATGGTATGAATTTGTTTATAAGAACGTTTTCTGCCATCCCAACTTTAAATGAAGAAGGTAAGCACGTTGGTGGTTTGTCTGGGTTTTTATTGTCATTAGCTGCAACAATTCGTATGGTTAATCCAACGCGAGTTGTTGTGGTTTTTGATGGTAAAGGTGGTTCATATAGACGCAGACAAATATATTCTAATTACAAAGAAAGAAGAGCCGTAACATCTAGATTAAATAGAATTGTTGGTTTTGAAGACATAGAAGACGAACAAGCTTCTATAAAATATCAATTATTCAGATTATATAATTACCTACAGAATTTGCCAGTATCTATAATATCAATTGACCAAATAGAAGCGGATGATGTTATAGCGTGCCTATCGTCTTACTTTAAAGAACAAGTTGTTATTTTATCAAACGATAGAGATTTTTTACAATTGGTTTCCGATAGAGTAAATGTTTATTTACCAACTAAAAAGAAAATGTATACACCTGATAATTTACTAGAAGAGACTGGTATATGGTGTGAAAATTTTATATTATACAAATCACTTTTGGGTGATAAAAGTGACAATATAAAAGGTATGCCGGGTATTGGTAAAAAAACAATAGAAAAAAATTTCCAAATGTTATCTGAAAAAAGAAAAATTAATTTGGAAATGTTTGTAGAATTTTGTAAATTGTATGATGGAAAAACAAAATCAATTATTGCTTTAAAGCATAATACAAATCTACTTGAAACTAACTATAAAATTATGCAATTACATGATGTTGATATATCTCAATCTCATAAATCAAATATACGTAATTTAGTTGATGGTGAGTTAGATGGAATAAAGTTTGGAGAACTTGGTAAGTTATATATACAAGATAAATTACATTCGGTTATACCCAATTGGGATATTTGGATAAAGAAAAATTTTACAACAATAAACGAACTTAGGAATAAATATGCAGGATAGTTTGGCAGATTATGGTCATTCATTTCAAACGAAAGTGATAACTATATTATTATCTGATAAAGCATTTTTACAACAAGTTTCAGACATCATAGAACCATATTATTTTGAATCACAAGCAACAAATTGGTTAGTTGAAAAAATACTTTCGTATAATAACATATACAAAAATATACCAACAGCTGAAGTTTTGAAATCAGAAG
>JBIPMC010000281.1:0-3114 GCA_044369345.1 Terrimicrobiaceae bacterium | reverse complement strand
CAGGCCGAATCCATAGATCGACTCATGCTCGCCGGCGGGAATTCGCACCTGGACCAAGCCGTCGTTTTGCAACGCGGAGACCGGGGATTTTTCGAAAGGAAACGCGGAGTCCGGCAGCGCATTGAGCGCCTCCATGCGGGGCGGCCGCGCGGCGAGGTCGGTGTAGGCGAGTTCCGTTTCCGCCTGACCGACCCTTGCGCGCCAGACGCCGGGCGCGAGTTTTTGCCAGTCGGTGATTTTTTCGAGGGAGTCGATTTCAACGCGTTGTTTCATGAGTCGATTGTTTGTGGGAATGGAGCGGCATAGCCAACAATACGGAAGCGAATCCCGACAGCCTTTTTGCGCGACAGAGGAAAAAATGGGTTTCCGGGCGGCTCAAAATCCCTGATCGTGAATTTCATTAAAACAGGGCTTGCATAAAATCGGTTTTCCGCCATTTTCCCCAACTCTACTCAAACAAAAGTTTTTCTATGGCATACGCAGTCATCCAAACCGGCGGCAAACAATACCGCGTGGAATCCGGCAACGAGATCGAGGTCGAGAAACTCGACGCAGAGGTCGGCGAGGACATTCAACTTTCCGAGGTTCTTCTCGTCGCCGATGGCGGAAAAATCCAAATCGGAGCCCCGTTCGTGAACGGCGCCAAGGTCGGAGCCAAAGTCGTCGATCAATTCAAAGACGACAAGGTTATCGCCTTCAAATTCCGTCGCCGTAAAGGCTACCACCGCACGGTCGGCCACCGCCGACAGCTCACCAAGCTCAAGATCGAATCCATCTCAACCAACTAAAATTCCATGGCCCATAAAAAAGGACAAGGCAGCGTCAAAAACGGACGCGATAGCATCAGCAAGCGCCTCGGCGTTAAAAAATTCGGCGGTGAGTCTGTGATCGCCGGGAATATCATCGTACGCCAGCGTGGCACGAAGTTTCAGCCTGGTCGCAATGTCGGCCTCGGCCGTGACTACACCATCTGGGCGCTTGTGGACGGCCAAGTGAAGTTCGACCGCGACGGACGCCGCGTGAATGTCGAGCCCTCTGCCAACTAATAAAAACTTCCCTTTTTCAAAAAACGCGCGGACCTCAGTTCGCGCGTTTTTTTATGCCCCAAGGGAGCGGCCTTCAGTAAAAACTCCAGGCAAGTGAAACTTTTTCTCTGGTTTGTCGCAGGGGAGGAAAGTGGCGATGCGCGGGCCTTCGAGGTCATGCGCGCGATCCGCGAGTTGCATCCCTCGATCCGTTTCGGCGGCGCCGGCGGGGAGCGGATGGAGTCGCTCTGCGAGGAGCCTTTTGACAACTGGATCGGGCGTGCGGCAGTGGTCGGTCTCTGGGATGTTCTCAAAAATTACGGGTATTTTCGCGGCAAGTTCGAAGAAAACCTCCGTGCTATTCTGACGCAAAAACCGGATGCCGTCGTGTTGGTGGATTATCCCGGCTTCAACCTTCGCCTCGCCAAGGCGCTCCGGGCGCGGGGCTATCCCGGAAAAATCCTCTACTACATTAGCCCGCAGGTCTGGGCTTGGAACCGTGGGCGAATTCCTCACATGGCGAAAGTCCTCGATCTGATGATCTGCGTTTTTCCCTTCGAAGCGCCGATGTATGAGGCGAGTGGGCTCCATACCGTTTTCACCGGGCACCCGCTATTGGAGGCTCTCGCCGCGCAGCGGGGAGGTTTGGCGCGCGAGGAAAGCCTTCTCGGGCTTTTTCCTGGGAGCCGCGAGCGCGAGGTGAAGCGGAATTTTCCAGCGATGCTCGGGGCGGCGCGGATCGTGGCTGAAAAGAATCCCGCGATCCGATTCGAAGCGGCGGCGGCCGGGCCTGAGCGGGCCGAGATGATGCGTCGGCTGGCGGAGGGTTTTCCTGTGGCAATCACCGAGGGCAATGCTCACAGCCTCATGCAGCGCGCGACGGCGGCTCTTGTTTGCTCGGGAACGGCGACGCTGGAGGCTGCGTTTTTTGGGCTGCCCTACGCGCTTGTTTACAAAACTGCCTGGCTGACCTTCGAGGTCGGCCGCCGCGTGGTGGATGTCAACGCCCTCGGAATCGTCAATATTCTCAATAATTACCTCGTGAACCCGCCGCGAGATCCCCGCCTGCCGGCAATCGCTGCGCCGCATGTGGTGCGGGAATTCATTCAAGGTGATGCCTCGCCCGAGACTCTTGCCGACGAGGCTTTGAGGCTTCTTGGTGATGAGCTGGCAAGGGAGGATTTGGCGGTAAAACTCGCCGGGGTCGTTTCCACACTGCAAGCCGAGGGCGCTTCCCGGCGCGCGGCAAAGGCGTTGCTGGACGCGGCTACGGCTGATCGGCCATCCTGCTAGGCATGAGCGAGGAATTTCCCCATAAGCATCTCGATTCGATCTGGGCTCCCTGGCGCGTCGAGTATTTCCGGGCCGAGCACCAAAGCGGCGTCGATTTTTTAACCGAGGCGGCGAACTCCCCTGACGACTCCGAGCATTTGGTGGTGAAGCGCCTGGGCACAGCCTTTTTGATCATGAATAAATACCCCTACTCGGCCGGTCATCTCATGGCGGTGCCGTTGCGGAAGGTGGTGAAAATGTCGGAAATCACCGACGCCGAAGTGCTCGATTTGTGGAGGCTCGCGATCCATGCCCAGCGCTTGCTGAACGAGGCCGTGAAGGCCCAGGGTTTCAATGTCGGATGGAACCTCGGCAAGGCTGCCGGCGCAGGGGTGGAGGATCATTTGCACATCCACATCGTGCCCCGCTGGGTGGGCGATTCGAATTTCATCGCCACCGTCGGCGGGACGCGGGTGATTCCCGAGGGCTTGCGTCCCCTCTACGAGCGACTGTGGGAAATTCAGTCCAGCCTCGATGCGGCGGAATAAGTCATTGCCAAGCCGTGTGGCGCGGGTATGAGTATCAATACCCACTTGCCGGGGGCATAGCTCAACGGTTAGAGCAGGCGGCTCATAACCGCTTGGTTGTCGGTTCGAATCCGGCTGCCCCCACGATTCTTCTGCAATCGTAACGATAACTTCTTGTGCGGTGACTCTGTCAGTGTGTAGTTTTACGCATCCGAAGACGGGCAGTTAGCTCAGCGGTAGAGCGGTAGTTTTACACACTATTGGTCGGGGGTTCGATCCCCTCACTGCCC
>JBIPMC010000036.1:0-10399 GCA_044369345.1 Terrimicrobiaceae bacterium | reverse complement strand
TTTTGGCCCAGGCCGCTTCGGTGCTGGCGGGATCAGCGGGCATTTCACTACCGAAGCTCACGGTTTGAATGCGATCGCTAGCAATGCCGGCATCGATCATCGCCTGGCGGACTGCTTGGGCGCGTCGCTCGCCGAGGCCGCGGTTGTATTCTTGGGTGCCGCGCTCATCCGTGAATCCAGCAATGATCAGGCGATCCGATCCGCTGGAAAGTTTTGAAGAAACCGCATGGATTTTCGCCGATTCGGCCAGTTCGACTTTATAACTGTCGTAACCGAAGTAAACGGGCTGGAACTGGCCTTTTACCACGCTGGAGCTGAAGAAATTTGCGCCGCCCTCGAAGCGCTCGCCGAGCGGGGTGCTGGTGACAAAGTCGCCATCGATGCCCGCGAACTGGTCGCCTTTTTCTTTTTTCTTACATGAAGGAAGGGCAGTCATGGAAATAACGGCGAGAAGGACGAGGAATTTTTTCATGTCGCGGAGATTGCCGGGATTTTTTGAAATTTCAAGAAGGAGCGAAATAAAAAATAGGCCCGACCGGTGGTTGCTCGTTGCAAACCGATCGGGCCATCTGAAGGAGTAAATTACTTCATGAGGAGGGCAGCGCGTGCGCGCTTCACCTCGCGGGTAATCTTGCGGTGGATCCGGGCTGACATGCCGGTCACGCGGCGGGGCAGGATTTTGCCGCTCTCGGTGACAAAGCGCTTGAGAAGCTCGGGGTTCTTATAGTCGATGGCCTCGATGTTGAGGTCGATGCGGCGCCGGGGCATCGAGCGGTTGGCGCGGCGGAAGTTCGTGCGGCGTTGCGGTGTTTTGGGCTGCATGGCGTGTTATTTGATTTCGCGGTGGAGGGTGTGGCGATTGAGGAAGGGGTTGAATTTCTTTTTCTCGAGCCGATTCGGTGTGCGGGGGCTCTTTTTATTTCGTGTAGTGATGTATCGCGAAGCGGGTTTGCCCTCGGCCTTCGCCTCGGTGCATTCGAGGGTGATGTTTTCTTGTGCCATGGTCGTTATTCCTTGGATTCGGTTGGTGCTTCCTCCTCTTCGCCTTCGCCCTCCTCTTCGTTCAATCCGAAGAGAGAGGTGACAGGTTGGCGAACGCGGTGGAGTCGGTTGGTTTTTTCGAGTTCGGCCTGGCACTCGACGGTGTAGCGCGCGAAGGGCAGAGCCTCGAGGCGGGCGTGGGGGATCTGCTTGCCGGAAATCTCGCAGAGTCCGTAGGTGCCGTCCTGAAATTTCTTCAGGGCGGCGTCGATTTCGAAAAGGGAGTCGCGCTCCTGCGAGAGAAGGCTGAGGGCGAAGTCTCGGTCGTAGGCATCGCTGCCCGCGTCGCCGGTGTGCATGCCGAATGCGGAGGCATCGCTTCCCTCGGCGCGGGTGCGGAGTGTATCGCGTGCGACGCCGTTCATGGCGTCGAGAAGTTCGTCCTTGAGCTCAAGGAGGCGGGTGTGCTGTTTGGCGAGCCAGCCGTTGAGTTTCACGGGATTCACAGCTTTTATCACGATCGGCGGGAGTTTTTTCGCCACCAGCTTCGGAGTGTTCGGAGCGGGCTTGGTCTTTTCCGGCGCCGTTTTCTTCGCCACGGGCTTTTTTAAGATTGCCGGTTTCTCGGCGGGAGATTTTTTGGGAGCGGGCTTTTTTGTAGCAGGCTTTTTGGGAGCAGGCTTTTTGGGAGCGGGCTTTTTGGGAGCGGGCTTTTTGGGAGCGGGCTTTTTGGGAGCGGGCTTTTTGGGAGCGGGCTTTTTGGGAGCGGGCTTTTTGGCTGGAACGGGTTTCGTTTTTGCAGCCGCAGGCTTGGCCTTGGGAGCAGGTTTTTTGGCTTTAGCAGGAGCCGCTTTTTTCGCGGCGGCTTTTGCCTTGGCAGGTTTTTTCGCTTTTGTGGCCATGGACTGAATTTAGTGAAAGGGGCAAGATAATTAGCGGAGTAGATCCTGTAGGGCAAGGGGAATTCTCAAAGAAATATACCGGCCAAAATTCCGCTTCGGATCGTCCAAGCCGTGGTTCGAATCCAGTTTGTCAAAACCAGTCGCCGGTGCGCGGATTCGCTCCAACCCGCCAGCAGGGTACGGTGCGTGGGAACCTGCAGCGCGAATGTCGATATCCACACGACTCCTAGAAGCGCAGCAGTGAATAGAAAAAGCGGGGAATTGAATCCACGGAAAATGAGCCAGCATAGGGTGAACGCTTCCACAAGCATCGGCGGGGCGACCACGAATCCGGTACGGTCGCAATGCTCTCGCTCGAGGGCGGGGAAGTTTTCATGCGGCAGGCGGGCTAGCATCGGGTAGTGGACGATCTGCACGAACCATATAAGTCCGGTCATGGCAAATGTGGCGAACAAATGCGCTGCAACGATACGGTCGGTCGGCATGGCACCCTATTTTCCAAGCAGGATCGCGATCGAGCGCTCCCGGACGGCGTAGCTTTTTTGCACAGGCAGGGGCTTTTCCTGACCCGGTTCGCAAATGTCCTCGGGCTCCGGTAGACCGGTGTCGGCGAAGCGGTGCCAGAGCATTTTCTTCGGAAGAACCGGCAGGCCGAAGCTCAGAGGCTCATAATACATGTTCAGTACGACATAGATGAAATGCGGGTCGCCGCCCATCGACTCGTGGTGGCGTCCGCAAATCATGAACGCCAGCGTGCGGCTGGAGGGTGACCAGTCGGGATGCCATGGCAACACGCCGTGCCAGCTGATATCAGGATAGCCGCTGCCGATCTGGTCGCGCTCGGCGAAAAACTCGGGCTGGCGCAGGGCAGGGTGGGCCTTGCGGAAGGCGATCATGTTTTTGGTGAAGCGGAAAATCTCGCGCCCGTGCGCATCGGGCTCCCAATCGAGCCAGTTCCAATCGGCATCGTGGCAATACGCGTTGTTGTTTCCGCGCTGGGTCCGGCCGCACTCGTCGCCCATGTAGATCATCGGCACGCCTTGGCTCGTGAGCAGGAGCGCCATGGCGTTTTTTGAAAGTCGCAGACGCAGCGCGAGGATGTCCGGATCGTTGGTCGGCCCCTCGGTGCCGCAATTCCAGCTCATGTTGTCATTCGATCCGTCTTGGTTGTTCTCACCGTTTTCGAGGTTGTGTTTGCCGTTGTAGGAAAACAGATCTCGCAGCGTGAAACCGTCGTGGCAGGTGATGAAATTCACCGAGGCGGTGGGCTTGCGTCCCGCCTCTCGATACAGGTCCGGCGAGCCGAGGATGCGTTGGATCATTTCTCCAACCATTCCCGGATCGCCTTTCAGGAAACGCCGCGCGCAATCGCGGTATTTTCCATTCCACTCTTTCCAGCGCCCGTAACTCGGAAAGTTGCCGACCTGATAGAGGCCGCCCGCGTCCCACGCTTCGGCGACGAGCTTGCAATCAGCGAGCACGGGGTCGTGCGCGAGAAATTCCAGCAGGGGAGGATTCGCAAGCGGTTCGCCCTTCGAGTCGCGGCCCAGGATCGAGGCGAGGTCGAAACGGAAGCCGTCGATTTGGTATTCTGCGGCCCAGTGGCGGAGGCAGTTGTATATGAACTCGCGTACGGCGGGGTAGTTGCAGTTCACCGTGTTTCCACAGCCGGAGTAGTTCGTGTTTCGGCCCTTCTCGTCGAGGATATACCAAGTTTTGTTGTCCAGTCCGCGGAAGGAAAAAACCGGGCCGTTCTCGTTGCCCTCGGCGGTGTGGTTGAAGACCACATCAAGCATGACCTCGATCCCCGCGCGGTGCAGGGCGCGCACCATTTCTTTGACCTCCTCCACTTGCCCGCCGGTCTTCGCGTTGGCGGCAAAGCTGGCCTTCGGCGCGCAAAACCCCACCGTGCTATAGCCCCAGTAATTGCAAAGCACCTCGCCGGTGGTCGGGTTGCTGCGGCTGTTTTCCATCTCGTCGAACTCGAATACCGGCATCAACTCCACGCAATTCACTCCGAGATCGCGAAGGCTCGAGGCTTTTTCGGTGAGGCCGGCAAAAGTGCCGGGATTTTTCACCCCCGAGCTTGTGTGACGCGTGAAACCGCGCACATGCAATTCGTAAATGATCAGTTCACTGTCCGGCACGCGGGGAAATTGATTCGGCTCCACCGCGCCCGCGCCTGCGGGGAGGCGAGAGCGGAATACCGGCTTACTCGAGGAGGGGACGG
Source organism: Terrimicrobiaceae bacterium (assembly GCA_044369345.1). Taxonomy (GTDB): domain Bacteria; phylum Verrucomicrobiota; class Verrucomicrobiia; order Chthoniobacterales; family Terrimicrobiaceae; genus UBA967. The sequence goes on along the minus strand of JBIPMC010000036.1, from coordinate 6,286 downwards.
GTTTCATCCACTCCTCGCGGCCCACGAGTGCACGGGCGTAGGGATCGAGGAGGATTTTCGAGGAGTCGAAATAATGCCCGGCCTCCGGATTCCAGGGGCCCTCCATCCGGAAGCCGTATTCCAAATCCGCAGCCTCCAAATCATGCACGATCATCGCCCAGACATGGCCGAGACGAAAATCTTGCGGGAATGGAATTTCGGCAATGGGTTTCGGCTGGTCGTGATTGAACAAAACCAGAGTGCAACCCGTGCCGTTCGCGCTGAACACGGAGAAATTCACGCCCGTTCGCGCTGGGCTGGCGCCGAAGGGTACCATGTGGCCGCAGCTCACGCGGTAGCCCGCAACCGTGCGCTCGGAAACCTTGGAAGGCGTCATAGTCACCACATCCTATTGCGGGCAGACAAAACGGCAAGTTCGCGGGTTGAGAGTGCCATTCGACAAAAATCCGCGCGCTGGTTTAGTCTCCCGGGATGTCGTTCGTTCACCTGCATTGCCACACGGAGTTTTCGCTGCTCGACGGAGCGATCCGGCCAGGTGATTTGGTGAAAAAAGCCGCTGCCTTTGGCATGCCCGCCGTTGCCGTCACCGATCACGGAAACATGCACGCCGCCGTGCCGTTTTACCAAGCCGCCACGAAAGCTGGTGTGAAGCCGATCATTGGCTGCGAGGTTTATGTCGCGCCCGGCGCGATGACCGAGCGCAACGCCTCCTCCGCAAAGGACGCCGCGTTCCACCTGACCCTGCTGGCGACAAGCGATGAGGGCTACCGGAATCTCGTCAAACTCTCCACCGCTGGATTCCTCGAGGGGTTTTACTACAAGCCGCGCGTGGACCACGAGCGCCTCGCCGCTCACTCGAAGGGCCTCATCGCGCTCAGCGGTTGCCTGAAGGGTGAGGTCTCCTCGCAACTCGCCGACAGTTCTTTTGAAAAAGCCAAGGCGACTGCTGCGAAATACCGCGAGATTTTCGGGCCTGAAAATTACTTCATCGAGATCCACGATTTCGGTCTCGATGCCCAGCGCCGCGTGAATCCCGATTTGGTGAAACTCGCCCGTGCGCTCGAGCTGGGCCTTGTTGCGGCGAACGATGTCCATTTCCTCGAAAAATCCCACCACGAGGCGCACGATGTGCTCATTTGCATCGGCACAGGCTCGAATGTGGTGGATGAAAAGCGCCTGCGCTACAGTCCAGAGTTGTATTTCAAGTCGCCCGAGGAAATGCGAGCGGTGTTTGCGGAGCTTCCCGAGGCTTGCGACAATACGCTCCGCATCGCCGAGAGGTGCGATTTCAAAATGGAGTTCGGCGTTCCGAAATACCCGAGCTTCGATTCGCCTGACTCCCGTAGCCGCGAGCAATATCTCCGCGACCTCTGCCACGAGGGCCTTTACCTCCGCTACGGCGGGCGTGTGGAGTCCGATCCCGAGCTGAACAAGCGACTCGATTACGAACTTTCGGTCATCGAGAAAACCGGCTTCACCAGTTATTTTCTGATCGTCTGGGATTTCATTCGCCAGGCGAAGCAAATGGGCATCCCCGTGGGCCCTGGTCGCGGCTCGGCGGCAGGATCGATCATCGCGTATGTGCTTGGAATCACAGATATCGATCCGATCCGCTTCGGCCTAATCTTCGAGCGCTTCCTCAACCCCGAGCGTGTAAGCCCGCCCGATATCGATGTGGATTTCTGCATGGAGCGGCGCGGCGAGGTGATCGAGTATGTGCGGCAAAAATATGGTGAGCGCGCCGTGTCGCAGATTGTGACTTTCGGCACGCTGGGCGCGAAGAGCGTCGTGCGCGATGTCGCTCGCGTGATGGGTTGGAGCTACGGGGATGGTGACCGCATCGCGAAGATGATCCCGAACGAACTGAACATCGAGTTGGAATCCGCCAGTGCGAAGAACCCTGAGCTCAAAGCCGCCATCGAGAACGAGCCTGCCGTCCGCCAGCTCTGGGACTACGCCACCGTGCTCGAAGGCCTCTCGCGCAACACCGGCATCCACGCCGCAGGCGTCGTCATCGGCGACCGTCCGCTCGATGAATTCATCCCGCTCTGCCGAGGCAAGGAAAACGAAGTCGTCACTCAATACGCCATGGGTCCGCTCACCGACCTCGGCATGCTCAAGATGGACTTCCTCGGCCTGAAGACCCTCACGATTATGCAAGAGGCCTTGCGGTTGATCAAAATCCACACGCCGGACTTTGATTTCGACGCCATCGCACAGGACGACCAGGCCGCTTTCGACATCTACAATCGCGGCGAAACCCTCGGCGTCTTCCAGATGGAAAGCGCGGGCATCACGAATTGCTGCAAGCGCTTCGATGTCCATTGCATCGAGGACATCATCGCCATCGGCGCGCTCTACCGCCCCGGTCCGATGCAATTCATCGACGACTACATCGAGCGCAAGAAGGGACTGAAGAAAGTCGAATACCTTCACCCGTTGCTTGAGAAGGTCTGCTCTGAAACACACGGCATCATCGTTTATCAAGAGCAGGTGCAGCTCGCCGCCAGCGTTCTCGCCGGATACTCGCTCGGCGAGGCCGACCTCCTGCGCCGCGCGATGGGAAAAAAGGACGCCGAGAAAATGGCCAAGGAGCGCCAGCGTTTCGTCGATGGCTGCGGCACAAAAAACCAAATCCCGCCGAAAGTCGCCGACGCCATCTTCGGCTTCATCGAGAAGTTCGCCCAATACGGCTTCAACAAATCCCACTCCGCCGCCTACGGCTGGATCTCCTACCAGACCGCGTGGCTGAAGGCTCACTACCCGCGCGAGTTCATGTCCGCCATGCTCACCTTCGATGCCGGTGATGTGGACCGCCTCGCCGTCGTGATCGCCGAGTGCCGCCGCATGGAAATTTCCGTCCGCCCACCGGATATCAACTCCAGCGACCTCAAATTCTCCCCGGAGTCGGACGGTCCCGGCATCCGCTTCGGCCTCGCCTCGATCAAAAATGTCGGCGCGGGCGCAATGGAATCTGCCATTGCCGACCGGCAAAAAAAAGGCCGCTTCAAATCGATCGAGGATTTCTGCTCGCGCCTCGACTCGCGCACAGTGAACCGAAAAATCCTCGAGAGCCTCGTGAAATGCGGCGCGTTCGACAGTATCGAAAAAAACCGCGCCGCGATTTTCTCCCAAATTGAATCCGCTCTGGCCGCCGCCGCCTCGATCCAGCGCGACCGCGCCAGCGGCCAAGTCTCCCTCTTCGGCGAGGAGCCATTGATGCCCGCGAAAAAATCCATCAAAGCCCCAAAGATCGAGCCCTGGCCACAGCTCGAAACCCTCCGCTACGAAAAAGAACTCCTCGGTTATTTCGTGAGCGGACACCCACTCGACGCCTACGCTGGCCATTTCGATTCCGGAAAATACAACACCATCGCCCAAGCCAAAGAAGCCACCGAGAATGGCACCTTCAAACTCGCCGGTCTCGTCTCCTCGCTCGAAAAACGCTTTTCTAAAAAAGACGGAAAACCTTTCGGTGTTGTGATCCTCGAGGATTTCACCGGCACGCTCGAGATCACCGCGTGGGACGAGAACTTCGCCAAGAACGCCGAACTCCTCGCCGCCGGTTCCGCCGTTTCAATCAACGCCCGGATCATGCGCAAGGACGAAGCCATTCGCGCCACCGCCGGAGCCGTCGCCGCCCTCAAACCCAAATCCTCGGTGAAACCCGTCCGCCTCCGCCTGGCCCGCGAGCGCCTCGACGAATCCGCCCTCGAAACCATCCTCGCCGCTGTGAAAAAAAATCCCGGCAACCGCCCGCTCATCCTCGAATTCGTCCTCCCCAATGGACGCTCCCTCGAAATGCCTGCTGGAGAGGAGTTCGGTGTCTCTGAGGAACGGGCCCTTTCATCTACAATTCCGGCCGGCTTGCTTGCTTAACCTCATTGTACTAAATTTGATGTTTTAGTGGTGTCGGAAGAGTTGGGTTCATTGCCATGAATTGCAAAGGCTTTACCCCGAAAATGGATTTTTAGACAGGAGAACAGGCTGACCAAGATTCACAGAAGCGGTTTATGAAAGCAGTAGCTTGGACAAAAAAATCCGATGCGATGAGGAGCAATTCATTTACCCTCTGTGCTCTCCGTATCCTCTATGGTTAATTCTTCTGGATTCGGGTTTCACATGGCAGGCAGGTTTTTTGTCCAATCCAGCATAACAAAAAAATACTTCTATTAAGTTCAAAAAACATGTTAAAATGCTTTATAAGGCTGCTGCTTATGTGAAAGGACTCTTAATAGTTCAGAGTTGCAATTAATAATATCGAGAAAAAAATTTCTCGTCTTAGCATCCATAATGTTTATATTATCTTGATTTTGTTGTGGATCAGTTGACAAGTCGTGGAATGAAAATCCATGAACATTGTTAAAAATCATTCGAGTTTTACCTTTTGCTATCCCGAATCCCTCCTGAGGCCATGATCTTAAGTCGTTTGTGTTGAGGCCAATTAAAATTCGATCATTGGGAATCGGTTGAAAAAGGGAAAAGCCATGAAACTTATCACTTAAAGTTTCAAGCTGATTTGAACCAGAAAATAAATCAACTAGCGAAGGGAAGATATCGATTGAACCAACTAGGGACTGGGTGTTTTTTCGAAGAACTGCAAACTGGGTTAAGTATTTGGATTGAATTTTATCAGAGGCATATACTAAAAGCATGGTTGACCAATATTCTTCCCTGAATGAATACAAGCGATGTCCTTTTATATTTATTTTATCGCTATCTCCATGATCTCCTAAAATAAATATTATGGAGTTCTCGCCTCGGCCTGATGCAAAAATTGAACTAATAATATCATTAAGTGCGAGGTCTAAAATTGTCTGTGCTGTGCAAAACCTAGACTTTTCTGGGTGATTTTCTTTTATATAAACAGACTCTTTTTGATATGGTGAATGCAGTGAATTAGAAAAATAAAATCCAAAAACAGGTTGGTTTTTTGGTGCTTCCTTTATCGCTCTAGCGAAAGCTTTAGCTGAATAATATTCATCCTTCCCGAGGTCGTTTATCACGCCTCCTTGTAAATACATAGAATGAATATAGTTATCAAAATCATTTAAATTTAAAAACATCTCCAAGTTAGCCCACCTGAAATCAACCGGAGAAGAAAAAATAGTATAATACTCAGAATTTAATGATTTAAGATAATCCCATAATAAAGGATTCTTAAGAAATCGAGATCTATCAGCAGTGGGTGCCAGGCCTGTAAATATTGATGGAATACTAACATCTGTTGCTGTGCTGCTAGAAAGGGAGTTTTCGAATGCAAACCATTTATTAGGATTGCTATTAACTAAATTAACTAATAGAGGCATGCATGGGTTGGAAATCACGCCGCAATTAAAACCAAATAATTTCCTTCCAAGCGACTCATTAACAATTATAAAAACATCTGGAGCGTCTTTGTAAGTGTTTTTGCATCTGACTTCGTCTCTTTTAAAACTATATATTTGTTGTTGAGTATTTTCTGAAGTATTTATTAGCCTGTAAAATGAAAAAAATAAAGTGACATCAGGTGTGAGGATGTGTTTTTTGTTAATTAAATCTAGATATGAAAACATAGGCAAAATAATTCCAGGAAGAATAAGGCCGATATGTCTGGACTTCGGAGTTCTCAAAGTACTTGACAAACTGATTGATAATGTTATTAAAAGTGGAAATAAAAAAACTAAAAATACCAGCAAGTATTCGTTAAAATATAACGAGGCAAATGAATTTATATAATCAGGGTTTCTCTTTAAAAAGAGCAGCATCTCAAACGATATAAACTGACGGAACTCTGAATATACTGAATAGCTTAAAGAGGCTATTAAAGCGAAAAAAACGGCCAAAAACAATTTGTATAAGAATTTGATACATCCTTGAAAATAAGATCCCATGTAATAGAGCCAACCCCATATTAAGGCACTTAAGGCAATACTTGTAATGTAATCGAGATATACAAAATCAAGTTCTGGCTTTTTTGTGTAAAAAACTATATTATTAACTGCTAAAAAAATAAGAGTTGGCAAAAGCCACTCGTATCTAATTACGAAATCTTTAAATTTATTTAGATGCATTTATACTGTTGCAAAGTGATATTCATTACAAGTATCTGAAATGTGCCACTGCGATTTATAACAGAAATGGGCTAAATGGATTTCTGGACAATCATTCTAGTATAAAGTTTTTAATATTAGTGTATTTACTTTCCGGGGATTTTTTGCTCACTCGGATTTTCGTCCACTCAAAGGGAGCGGCGGTTTCGTTGTAGGCTTGGAGAAAGTTTTCAATGGCATCCACGAGTTGTTTG
>JBIPMC010000375.1:0-3120 GCA_044369345.1 Terrimicrobiaceae bacterium | reverse complement strand
TTTGATTTTCTAGTTCCAGATGTTCATTCAGCATTTGAATATAAATTTCATATTCCCAAGGATACATCTCTTGAATTTCAAAAAGACTCAAACGTTTTGTATTAGTCAAAACAAATAATGTTTTATAATATTCTATTAAATTAAAATACTTCACACTTAGATAAAAAAACGTAAAAAGCCCTCTATTGTAATTGTTTTATCTTCAGTCACAACCGCATAGGTTAATTTTGGACCAGACTTTAAGAACTCTTTTAAAGGGTTTGAGTGTTTTAGGTAAACTTCATCCAAGATTTTTTGAATGTCTTGAGTTTTTAGAATAGAAAGGTCATAACGATGTTTGTCTATTGTTATAGTTTTAACTATTCTGGTAAACAACAAGTTCTCGTCAAGAGAATCTACAGAAATATAATCCATCACTGTAGGTTGTTTTAATTCTAGAATAATATTATCCACAACAACAAGATTTTTTGATACTATTCCGGGTTCAAATTTTATATCATCAATTTTTAAAGCAAAAGAAATCTTTTTGTCATCTTCGATGATTAAATCTATTTTTTCTTCAACGCTTTTTCCTCTTATTTGAAGAAACAAATACTCAAAATCAGAAATGTGCAACAGCTCTGGTTTTTTTTCTGAAGAACATGACCGAAGAAGTTCACATAGGTTTTTAACTATAGAGCCTATGCTTTTTTCTTCAGCGATCAAAGATAGTGTTTTTTGATCTTTCATTTTAAATGGAGTGTATGTAACTTCTTTTTTGCTGTTGGGAAGAGTTACTTTATACTCCGGCTCAAGTCCACGCAATTTATTTAAAATTTCATCTATCATAATTTTATCGTATTTCTAATGTATAGTTTCTAAAAGCAAATCTAACTGTTAATTTAAGATATTCATTTGTGGTCATAGTTGATAGTTGTAAGGGAACAATTTCTACAGGAAATACTTCAGTAAAATTGTACACCGCTTTAACATCTCCATTTAAATCTAAAACATTGACCGCCAATGAAGAGTTTTTAATCGATAGATCTAAATTTTGTGGTGTGTCGTAGTATTCGGTTATCCATACTTGTGGTGAACCTGAATTTTGGTAATATAAACTTTTAATCCAAGTTTCAATACCTTCTACAAGTTTCCAGTTTCCAAAAACAGGAAAAGTCATTAGCAGCCCATCTTTGTAATATAATCCGCGGGGACTAGTACGACCTAAACCGGGGCCAGCAAGACCATCTGCTTGAGTGGTCATTGTAACGCTGGGGAATAATACAGTTTCGGCAATATAATTTTTTGGTGTCCTATCTGTAGACAGTTCTGATCCATTTTCATCTGCAAATGGAGCTACGGGGCCGTTGAACGATACATAAAATCTGTTATTTCGTTGTAAGCCACCCGCAGCTGAAATTTTATCTTTTAGCGAAGCAATTGACATATTAACTGCCATGAAATATTTCCTCTTCTGTTAAAATTTTGAATTCAATATCATGTTTTTCACAGAATTTTTGAGCCGCAGTCCATTTAGCTTTGTTAATCTGAAAAACAATTTGATCTCGCTTTGATGCGGATTCTTTTAACTTTACTTGTTTTTTGGGTTTAACTTCAACTAAAATACTCTTTTTTTTATTATTACGTTCAGTCTGAACCAAGAAATCTGGAATATATCGGTGAACTTTTTTGTCAATTGGGTGTACATATGGGATTTCAATTTCCTCAAAAGACCATTTTGTAACACTTATACTTTCATCTAAAAATTTACAAACACGTCGCTCCCAAAGTGAACGACATAGCAATTCGGTCTTTGTACCGACATATTTGTGTCTATTCTTTGGAGTGAATCTAGTTTTATATGCCATTTTCAAAAAATATTTAGGTAAAGAGCATGCTAAATAATTTTTGAAAGAACAATAAATGCCAGATCCCTTAGTATACCCACAACAACCTTATTCAAACGAAATACCTTTTTGGTGTATATTTAAGTGCGCTGAGTATTCTGTAATCAATAAAAACAGAACCAGGCAGTATATTCGTGATAATCCTTTGCTAGAAATATGGCTACCCTTCACCAGTGAGCCTAAGATGCGCTTGGAGCATGAATTTGCTAGCGGAGCCAATCCTGTCGGTCCCGTAGCGAGTATGGCGGGATTAAAAAATACCAGCGGTGGTGATGATTTGTTTCTAGAAAGGCTCTCGGCCCCGGCTGCTGCTTTTTATGAAGCAGCCTTTACGACGGATACATACCGTCGTTTTAGCAATATAACTGAAGCAACTATGACGAGCGAAGCACGCCGTAACTTTTCATTTAAATATTTGTTTGTGCCAAAGAACCCCGCAGAGTCTGAGGCAGTTGACCAAATTGTCAATAGCTTTAAAAACTATTCTTATCCAAAAGTTGTCCCCGAGTTACCCGAAAGAACATTTCCTCAAAATCTTTGGATTATTGACGCATTTTCTAATGGTGACGTAGGTGCAGCGTATCTTACTAATAGCTGGTTAGGTGATCCACTGCCGTGTGTCCTTTCAAGTCTACAAGTTGATAAAGGAGACCCCGCAGATCCAGTATTGAAGGTATTCAAAAACGCAAGAGCTGTTATTACTTTGCTTACCGTAACATTTACAGAATTTGAAACCGGAACCTTTGCTCCAGCCTTCCAAGATGGAGTATTGTTGTCCAAGTCAGAAGTATCTGCATTAGGAGCCGCAGTAGGATGAGTTATTTTCAAAAATTTCCAAATTATACATCAACTATTGAAGGAAAAAATAAAACTTTAGTAGATATTTCATATGCATATGATGCAGATCCATCAGATTACTCTGCAACTCCAGCAACATCATATAAAGCTGATGAAATTGGTGGATTAAGTTTAGAATTATATAAAAATGCTGAAGACTTTTGGGCTTTGATGTTTGCCAATGAACAAATTAATCCGTGGGAAGTGATACCGGAAGAGCCAAGTGCCTACCAAGACCGAAACAGCATCTATTCATCAGCCGTTTTGCGTTTTTCTGGAACTAAAAATAATCCAGAGACTTTTTTAAATTTAAAAGAAGGGGATATTATTATTCCTTGGTTGAATACTTATTCTCCGGGTGTTACCGCAGCAGAATCTATTTTTCCAACAGATCCAG
>JBIPMC010000280.1:0-3130 GCA_044369345.1 Terrimicrobiaceae bacterium | reverse complement strand
CCCACGCCCCCCTGACCGACCAAGACCTCGCCATCACAGTCCCGGCCTCGTTTGACCCCGCCGCGCAACAACTCACCCTCGAAGCCGCACGCTGTGCCGGGTTCCCCGATTCCACAATCCTCCTCGAGGAGCCGCAGGCCGCCTTCTACGCGTGGCTTGAACAGGCCGAGCTCCCGCCCACCGGCGCGAAATCCCACATCCTTGTGATCGACATCGGCGGCGGCACGACGGACCTCAGCCTCTTCTCCGCCGAGCAAAAGCCCGACTCGCCCCTTCCACGCCTGCACCGCATCGCCGTGAGCGACCACCTCCTTCTAGGCGGTGACAACCTCGACCTCGCCCTGGCCCATTTTCTCGAGGAAAAACTCGCCCCCGATTCGCAGTTGCCGTCCACCTCGTTCGCCCAACTCCTCGCCCTCAGCCGCGACATCAAAGAAAGTGCCCTCACCTCCGAACACCGTCCCGAAAAATACTGGCCTGTCGCTGTAGCCAAGCCCGGAGCCTCGCTCCTCGCGGGAACACTTCGCACGGAAGTCTCCTCGGCCGATATCAACCACCTGCTCCTAGAGGGATTTTTTCCTGCCGCAACAGCTGGCGAGCGCCCACTGCGAGCCGCACCCGGCCTCCGCGAAATGGGACTTCCCTACGCGAAGGATCCCGCCGTCACTCGCCACCTCGCTGACTTCCTCCGCGACCGCCCGCCCATTGATTTTATTCTCTTCAATGGCGGCCTCACAAAATCGCCCGCCATCCGCCAGCGCCTCGTCGAAAACCTCTCCCGCTGGCAACCCGGCCACGCCACCCAGGTTCTCGAAAACACAGATCCTGATCTCGCCGTCGCTCGGGGCGCCGCAAGGTTCCTGCATCTGCGAGCCACTGGAGATTCCTCGCGCATTGAGGCCGGGGCATCTCACGCCTACTACATTTCCACCGGCGAAAAATCTGCCCTCTGCATTCTCCCGCAAGACGCCCCGCCCGAAAAAGACCACGCTTCCGAGCCTCCGAATCTCCGCGCGCTGGTCGGAAAACCCGCCCACTTCCGCATCCTCCGAAATCCCCGCCGCTCCGCAGACAAACCTGGCGATATCATCGACTCCGGCGCCGAGGGATTCACAGAACTTCCCGGCCTCGAGACCATCCTTACGCCACCCGCCGACCAACCCCTCCCCCGCGATCCGAATGTGCGGGTCTCGTTGCGCACCACCCTCCGCTCCACCGGTCTCCTGCGCGTCGAACTTCTCTGCGCCGACCCCGGCCTGCGCTGGGAGTCACCCTGGCCCCTCGAATTTTCCCTCCGCGGCAAAACCTCACCGTCCTCCAATAAATGCGCCGACCGCTCTGATGCTGTCTCTCTAGCCGGCCATCAACTCGCCGCCCTCCTCGCCCCGGAGCGCAAGACCCGCCAAAAGCTCACCGCCAACACGATCTTCTCGGCCGGAGAAAAAGCCCTCGGCTCCCGCAAATCGGACTGGTCCGCCGGCATCGTGCGCCAGCTTTTTGACATCTGGCTTGAATCCGCCGGGAACCGCCTCACCTCCGCAGACCACGAGGAAGCATGGCTGCATCTGGCAGGTTGGCTTTTGCGACCCGGCAGCGGAATGACGGGCGACCCAGAGCGCGTGGCCGCGCTCGCCCACATCCTCGCTCATCCTGTAAAATCCCCAAATGGCTCGGTGAAAATCCAACGCTGGATTTGCGCCCGCCGCATTGCCGCCGGCCTCGATCCCGCCCAATCCCTCGCCATCTGGATTCCCGCTGCCGCCGAGTGGAAGGATGGCTCCAATCCCTCCGCCGAAATCGCCCTCCTTGCCGGTTCGCTGGAAACCCTCCCCGCCCAGTTCCGCGCCGCCATCGCCCGCCGCCTTGCGCTCGCTATCACCTCGCAACCCTCCAACCCGGCCTATTGGAAAGCTCTCGGCCGCCTGCTCTCGCGCGTCCTGTTCCACGCCGGCGCCGACCAAATCCTCCCTCCCGACCTCGTGGAGGAAATCTGGCAACAACTCACCGACACCGACCCCGGCGAATCCCTGCGCCCCGAAGCCGCCGCCTGCTGGCTCCGCGCCGCCCGCCTCACCGGTTTGCGCCCCGTCGATGTCTCCAAGCCCATCCGCCACCAAATCGATTCCGCATTGAAACGGTGGGATACCACCGAGGTCCGCCGCCGTGTGCTCCACGAAGCAATTCCACTCGCCACTTCCGAACAATCAGGCATGCTTGGCGAGTCACCGCCACCGGGATTGACATTCGAGAAGACATGAACATCCGACTTGCGATTCTGTTCATCATTTGCCTCGCCGTCTGCGGCGCGGAGGAGGCCTTATTTATCGACGACGACAAAATCGAGCAAATCTTCGTCGAGCGCCTCTCCGCACAATTGCAGACAGATAAAACCCTCACGATAGAAGAGGCCAAGTCAGCCATTGAATCGAAAAGATTCGCCAAGTTTTCGATTCCCCAAATCACCCAAAAAAAAGCCCCGGGCACCTCGCTTTACGGGCAATGCGCTCCCTCCGTCGTTTTCATCAGCACGATTTACAAATGCGATAACTGCGAAGATTGGCACATCGGAGCATCTGGGAGCGGCTGGATCGCAGATCCCACCGGACTCATCGTCACCAACGCACACCTTTTTGCAGATGTCAAAGACTCTCCGATCGGCCTAATGACCATCGACGGCGATGTTTTTACGGTAAAACAGATCATATTCGCCGACAAGGCGAAGGATATCGCAATCCTGCGAATCGATCCTGGCAACAAGCCCCTTGCCGCTCTCCCACTGGCCGACACCGCTTCACCGGGAGACGAGATTTCCGTCATCAGCCATCCGCAAGGCCGCTATTATTGCCTGACGAACGGAAGGATTTCCCGCTACCACCGCGAAAAAAACGAAGAGACCGGCGAAACGAATGACTGGGTGAGCATCACGGCTGACTTCGCCCTCGGCAGTTCCGGTGGTCCTGTCCTGAATAACAAAGGAGAAGTCGTAGGCATGGTCGTCAGCACCATCACTACCTACGCCGAAAACCCGGACTCCCAGGACCAACCCGAGCGCGATGTCCAAATGGTCTTCAAAGACTGCGTGCCCCTCAGTTCGCTCCGGGCGATTTTCGAGCAACGCGATGTGCCCATA
>JBIPMC010000499.1:0-3145 GCA_044369345.1 Terrimicrobiaceae bacterium | reverse complement strand
AGCGCCATACTCACAGTTAATAAGGTCCGCTATGCGGTAACCTCAATTTCCAAGAAGTTAGTGCTTGTAAAACTCTAAAAACTACTTCTTGTTTCTGCGCTGAATGCGAGTCTTCTTTAGAAGTTTTTTGTGCTTCTTTTTAGCCATGCGCTTGCGGCGCTTTTTGACTACTGAGCCCACTTATCTACCTCCTAATCAGAGTGACAAACATCTAACTCTAGCAACTTCTGTGTCAATTTATTCCCATTAAAAGGGCCTGCTTATCAAAATCTGGAACTAATTCTCGAAGCTTAGTAAAATTCGCTTGGGCAACCAATTTTCCGTCTTCAAGATATACAAGAGAGTCTGCTAATCTGATCGTAGATAAACGATGAGCCACCACAATAACCGTGGTGGACGCTTGAAGTTTTGTAATTGCTCTACCAATAAAGTCTTCTGAAACAGCATCAAGTGAACTGGTTGCTTCATCCAAGATTAAAAGAGCAGGTTTGGTTACTAAAGCTCTAGCTATGCCAATACGTTGTTTTTGTCCACCACTTAAGCTGACTCCACGGTCCTGCACTTCGGTGTTCTCTCCCTCCGGCATTTGTCTGATTATCTCTGTTAAACCAGTTAAATTAAAAATCTCATCAAGCCAGAGTTTGTCAACGTCATCTAAGGAAATGCCTGCTAGAACATTTTCCAATACTGTTCCTTTATGCATAAAAACATTTTGCGGCACATAGGCAACCTGTCTTGGGAATTGCTTTACTGCTTGACGTGGTGGCATTCCTGATAGAAGTATCTCTCCCTTATCTGGTGAAAGAAGGCCCAACATCAAATCCACTAAAGTGCTCTTGCCAGCACCTGAACGACCAACTATTCCCACGAAGCTATTTGCAGGAATTTCAATCGAAATGTCTTCTAGGACCCACGTATCTTTCCCTGGATACTTAAAAAATACCGAATTCAAAGAAAGCTTAGGAACTATATGATTGCTGTCATGATTAAGACTGGGAGTGAATGGGTGTTTATCTGAACCTAAACGTTCAAAGTCAGAGATTAAACTCAAAGTTGATTGTGATGAACCAATTGCATTCTTCATGCTTAGAAGATTCTGTTGTACTCTTAAAACTGCGGGTGTTATTCGTGAGCTCGCTGCCATAAAGACGGCTAAATTACCAATAGCCCGCGAAGTATCATTGAACGTAAATTGAATATAGGTGATAAATACAATCAGTATCAATAAAGCGACTTCAAGCACATACTTACTAACAAGGGGCATGACTCGCATCTGTGCCATCCCATAAATAAGTTCTTGACGGTTCTCTACAATTTTTTTAACATAAAAATGAGCACTTTGACGAACCGTTATTTCTCTAAACGAAGACAGGAGTTCAGTAATTTTTTCGTTTCCAACAACATTTAGTCGCCCAAAATTTCTTCCTAAAGTACTAGCACGCTTCTCCAAACCTTTGTATAGCAATAGGGCAAGGGAGGCAAAGACAATAAAGGCGCTTGCAGCAATCCATGGATCAACAATAAACATTCCAGCAAATAAAATAGTGAATAACACTAGATCAGTGGCAATGTTTATCACACTTCCCAACAAACCTAACATTAGATTATTGACTCCTGTAGTGATGGCATAAAGATTTTCTTGAACGCTTCTTTTCTGCACTAGAGTGACATCGCAATTAAGAAGTTTTTCTAGTAGTTCCTTGGTAACTTTATTAGCAGAATTACTCATGTACACAAATATTTTTCGGGCAAAATAGTATGAAAGAAATGATCTTAAGATCAGTAAGCCAAGCGCAATGACAGATAAAATGAGAATTTGAGTTTTCAGGTCAAACTGTTCTAGATTAAGGATCTTCATGAGATTCCCGACGCGTTCTCCTGCATTCTGAGCTTGAATTCCACGCACTGCCAGTGCGCCAATCACCCCAGCCAGAGCTACAGCGGAGAGATCTAATAAGCTAATTAAAAAGGTAATGATAGTTATTAATATCAATTTTTTTCTATCAGAACGAGAAGTAAAAGCGATGGCCTTTAAAATTGCCTGATACACGCCCGTTACCGCCTTATGAATAACCAACTAATGACCAATCTAGTATTCAAATATACATTAGAATTAGCACAAATGAAACCAAGGCTCCTTGTTGTGAATTATTCTCTTGATCCTTCTAACACTATATTTGGTCATCAACGTGAAATTGTTGAAAAACTCTCAAGCAAATTTGCATCTATTGCAGTGATTAGCGCTCATGGAAGCCAAGTTGAAATAGAAAATCAAAAGAATAGAGACATTCTTCATCTGGTTATTGGCTGGGAAGAAAACAAGGGCTTTAAGAATAGTTTACGCGCTTATTTGGTATTCTTTAAATCTCTATATTATTTTCGCCCTCAGCTTGTTTTCTTTCACATGACAGACACATTAGCTGCTATGTTCTCTCCGTTGCTAGCTCTCTTTCGAATTCCACAAGCCTTATGGTATGCACATGCCTCTAATTCTAAGCCTTTAAAGATTTCTAGGTTATTCATTAAAACGATTGTGTCCAGCACTCCTGGTTCATTTCCTGAGAAAGACGAAAAAGTCAGATACATTGGCCAGTCTATAAATACCGAACTTTTTTCTTTACAGGAGAGAAACCTTGATAGTCCAATACATGCTATTTATTTTGGACGTTTTGATCCTTCGAAAAACTTGGACAGAGTCGTAGAAACTTCACTAATCAATTCAGATAATAAGGGTCTTGTGGATTCGCTTACCATAATGGGAACGCCTTCAAATCAAAAAGCTGAAAGATACAAAGATGACTTGGAGAAGAGGTTCAAATCTTTAATCGAAAATCAGAAGTTATTTTTTAATCCTAGCGTGCCTCGCGGTAAAATCCCTGAGTTAACTAGAGGTTACAATCTTTTTATACACTCCTTTGAAGGGTCTTTAGATAAAGTTTTGCTGGAAGCTACTTTGCTGGGTTTACCTGTAGTCACAGTCAACCAAGAGTTCATTAAAGAATTTGGACATTGGTCTGATTCTGGTTCCAGTTTGAAGGAAGAGCTACTTGGTTATTTGGGCAGTGACATAGAGACCCGTAAAGCTACAGTTTTAAAACGCCACAATCTTGTATCAGAGAATCATGGCATTGATAGCTGGATAGAA
>JBIPMC010000279.1:0-3161 GCA_044369345.1 Terrimicrobiaceae bacterium | reverse complement strand
GCCCGATGGGAGAAACCTGATGCTTTCTCTGGGTGCTGCCGCAGGGTTGCAATTAGCGGCTTGGTTTTATTTTCAAGGAGAAGGCATGATCCCCCGGGGAACGATTGTGGTTGATTCCATCCTCTCGTTTCTCGGAATTATCTGCCTCCGGCTGGGAATGGGATATACTAGGGATCATTTTTTGAACCAAAAATTTCGGACGACCCACCAGAAAAAAGTCGGGATCATTGGAGCTGGAAAAGTGGGTGCTATGCTGGCCCGGGAGATTCAGACAAAGCCAGGCTTGGGCATGCAGGTATTGTGTTATTTCGATGATGATTCTCGAAAAATCGGGCGCACCCTCCATGGGCTTCCGGTTGTGTCGGGCCGAGCCGGGATGGCCGCCGCCGTGGCTCGCATGGGACTCGTCAAATGCATCATCGCCATGCCTGAAGCCTCGCCGGCGTTGATTTCGGAAACCGTTTCTCTGCTCAACGATATCGGCGTGGAGCACGACATCCTTCCCTCGGTGGACTGCATCCTCAGTCGGCGTGTTTCCATCGGGCGGCTCCGGCATGTTTCTCCGGAGGATCTTCTCGGACGACCGCCTGTCGTTCTCAGCGAAGAATCCATCGATGCTTTGCTAGGTGGCGCCAAGGTTCTTGTCACAGGCGCAGGCGGCAGCATTGGCCGCGAGCTTTGTCGGCAGATCGCCACCAGAAAACCGAAAGTTCTGATTCTACTGGAAAGATCCGAGCCCGCTCTTTTTGATGCACAGCAAGAAATTCTCAGGGATTTCCCCGATGTGCCTGTTCAAGCGTTGGTGGCGAATGTCTGCGACGAGCATCGCCTGGATGCCGTTTTTTCGGAATTCCATCCCGAGATCGTTTTCCATGCGGCGGCCCACAAGCATGTCCCGCTCATGGAGAGCCAACCGGGTGAAGCGATTTGGAACAACGCCTTCGGCACCCTCTTCTGCGCGCGCGCAGCCCAGCGCCACGAATGCAGCCGTTTTGTCTTTGTATCGACTGACAAGGCCGTTGATCCCTCCAGTGTCATGGGCATGACGAAGCGCCTCGGCGAGTTGGCTCTCGCGGAGCTGCAAGCCGACACCGCATACACCACCGCATTTTGCTCCGTGAGGTTTGGAAATGTGCTGGATTCTTCGGGCAGCGTGGTCCCGATTTTCCGACGACAAATCGCCGCCGGTGGTCCCGTCACGGTCACTCATCCTGAGGTTGAACGCTATTTCATGAGCATCGCCGAGGCGGTGGGATTGATTCTCCAATCCGCGGCTTCCTGCAAATTCGGGGACGCTTTTGTTCTCGATATGGGCGTGCCCGTTCGGATTGAACAGTTGGCCCGCCAAATGATCGAGTTGCAGGGCCTCAAACCTGATCGCGACATCCAAATTGTTTATACCGGTCTTCGGCCTGGGGAAAAATTACGCGAAACCCCAATCCATCCCGCTGAGAGGGTGGTGCCTGGTCCGCATCCAAAAATCCGCAGAATTTTATCGAATGCAAATCCAGGGCCTAAAATCGAAATCCTGGAAACCATGCGATGGAAACTCCACCACATGGAATCAACCGCCGCCATCGCGTGGTTGCGATCTCTTCTCGGAGCGCATCCTCAGCAGGGCGGTTCCATCGTTTTGATCAAGTCCATTGAGTCGGCGTAGTTTTTTTGCTGAGCCCAAGGCAAGCCCACGCCGCACCTTAAAAAAGAGGGATTCCGAGACATAACTTTCCCAGCAAACCCAACCTTCCACCATTCATCATGAAATCACCTATTCTCTTAGCTCTAGGAATTGTCGCAGGCACCGCGCTCGGTTTTATTTCGCGCGGACTCATGGACTCTCCGGAAAAGTCTGGCACTGCAGAGGCCTCCGCACCCTCCAAGTCCCACACCGCCTTGGAATCCTCCGGAGCAGCATCCCTTTCATCACCCTCATCAGGCGTGGGAGACAATGCCACTCCAGCACCTGCGCCCCAAATCCCGGTAGCTGCATCGGCCTACTCCAAGCCAAATTCCAGTCCGCTGCTGGGTGTCTTAGGGTCGGCGCGCAATCACAAGGAGGTTGTGGAGGCGCTTGAAACCTTGCTTCCCAGACTCCGCGGCGGCAATCCCATTGATTTCGCCAAATCCGCTCTGGAGCTTCCCCCGGGGGCGGAGCGCGACATGGCGCTGATGTTGTCGCTCGGGGAATTGGGCGAGCGCAATCCGGCCGAGGCTTTTCGATTTGCGGAGTCCTTGCCGGAGGGGCCGGAGCGCGACCAAGCCCTGCGGTGGATTGCCTCGGGCTTGCCCGCTGGTAATCTCGAGCAGACGCTCTCCTTGGTGGACAGCGTTACGGATTCCGACCTCAGAAAATTGATCGTCGCAAATGTCGTCGCCAAGGAAGCCGAAACCAACCCCACAGCCGCCATGAGCGCTCTTCAGATGATCGAAGACCCTCTGATTCGTGCCAACACCCTTGCAGCCACCGCCAATTCATGGGCTGAGTCGGATCCGGCCAGCGCCTTGAGCCATGCGAAAACCAGCCCCGATCCGGCTGTTCGAGCCGATTTGCTCCTCGCCCTCAGTTCCTCCCCGGAAGCTGACAGCAAGGAAGTTTTCAACGCTGTTCTCGAACATATGCCCTCCGGGATGGCATATCAGGCGGCCATCTCCGACCTCTTTGAAAACTGGGCACCCAAGGATCCCTCGGCAGCCGCCGGTGTCTTGTCCCAAATCCCGCCCGGACCCGCCTTGGATTCCGCCACGGCCGAAGTCGCCACAGCGATGGCCGAATCCGGCGCGCCAAAAAAACAAATTGCCGCTTGGATCGGCGGACTCCCGGAAGGAAGCGCCCGCCTTGAAGCCGTCGATGGGCTTTACTCGGAGTGGGCCCGCACCGATCCCTCGGGAGCGCTGACCGAAGTTGCGCGCTTGAAAGGCGCGGATCGCAACACCGCCCTGACCAGTCTCGTAAATTCATGGGCCGGCGAAGATCCCGCCAGCGTTCTCGAATGGGGCATTCGCGGCGCCAATGGGTTTGATGATGCCAAGGATCTGGCCGTGCAATCCGGCATTCGAGGTATCGCCCGCGTTGATCCCACAGAGGCTGCGCGCCAAGCAGGCAGTGTGCCATCCGCCATGCAAGCTTCCGCCGCGAGTGCGCTCGTGGAGGTTTGGAGCGA
>JBIPMC010000459.1:0-9326 GCA_044369345.1 Terrimicrobiaceae bacterium | reverse complement strand
TGTGGAAAATATTGACGGGAATGGGTAAGGGTAAATGGTGATTTTTGCTGCGAAAGCAAGTAGGCGTTAGGAAAGCGAGTGTAAACCTTGATTCTGGATTTGATGAATCTGACCAGAGATTGTTGTAAGTTGTAGGAGGTTGATTAATGCCGATCTGGGCGATCGCAAAGTTACCTTTGTAAAGATTAATGGTTTTTGGATGGTTGCTATACCAATTTTTTAGCCATTCGCATAGGGGCTTTGATAGGGCTGAGATTGTCCAAGTATAGGTACTGTTGGCTTTAGCAAGAAATGTATTGTTTATGGGTTTGAGGTTGCCATTGAGGGGAGATAGGGTAAAGGCTTTTTCTGATTGTCCGTCATGGAGATAGGCGGAGAGTTGGGGATCGCTGTCGCGGACTTGATGTAGAAACCATGCATGGAGTGCGGTGGTGTAGTTTTGAGATAGGAAAATGTCTGCGATCGCTTTTAAGGTGAGGGTGATGCTGACGAGTTCGGTGTCGTCTGTCCACGGGGCGATCTCCTGGGTCAAAATAATTCTTCCCATTCAAATATCACATTATCAAAGGCTGTTATTGAGAGGTTATCGCCTTTTGTGTAACGGTTAATTTGCTTGTAGCCAAGTTCTGATGGGTACGCGAAGCCTGTAATCATATCGTCGTTGACATCAAATAGCCACATCTGAGGAATCCCTGCGGCAGCATAGAGTTTTGATTTGATATCGCGATCGTATTCAAAGGAACTATCGGCAACTTCGATAATTAGCAAAATGTCCGCAGGTGTCGGCAATGCTTCTTTATAGAAATCATCGCGATATTTCAAAACTGCAATATCTGGCTGTGGCTGGGATTTGATTCCTATATTGATAGGATTTTGTGACCAGACAATTATCTTAAGACCTAGTTTTTGCATCAATTTGTTACTCAAGCGACTTACGCATACTGCGTGTTTTAAGCCAATTGGTGACATCTCTATAACCTCTCCATTAATTAATTCAATGCGATCGCTTTCAGTAAATATGCATCTCTCATACATCAATTCAAATTGGGCGATCGTAAATGCAATTGGGTGAGGTTTATCCAGTAGTTGTGCTGTCATTGTTTTACCCTGCTGTATTGAAAAATGATACCGTGAATTTTGCTTTATGTAACCTTGCCCTGAAACCAGTTTCCGTCCCCTTGCGGGGTAAATATCGTGGCGAACCCCCAAAAAAATTATGAAAAATGGCTGTTGGATATATAGGGTTTCCGTCCCCTTGCGGGGTAAATATCGTGGCGAACTTGATCAAGGATTGTCTTGTAGTAGTATTAAAGAGTATATGAGTTTCCGTCCCCTTGCGGGGTAAATATCGTGGCGAACTACAACCAAAGTGCATTCGTGTCGTGGTGCGTGATTTATGTTTCCGTCCCCTTGCGGGGTAAATATCGTGGCGAACTAAGGATTTACGGGATGAGCCTCAAGTTCAACAATGCCTGTTTCCGTCCCCTTGCGGGGTAAATATCGTGGTGAACTGCAACATTAGGAGCCAAGTCTTCAGCCCTAGCTAACGAAGTTTCCGTCCCCTTGCGGGGTAAATATCGTGGTGAACGCCAAATTATACGTCCACTTCTCAGACAAGCTTCCAGTGTTTCCGTCCCCTTGCGGGGTAAATATCGTGGCGAATTACAATAGTTCTAATTTGTTATAATATATAAATATCAACAAATGTTTCCGTCCCCTTGCGGGGTAAATATCGTGGCGAATCGCTTTATCCCACCTATCAGCGCCATTTACACCGATGGTTTCCGTCCCCTTGCGGGTGATGGTTTCTACTATCAAACAGAATACGCTTCATTAAGCGTAGCGCCATTTACACCGATGGTTTCCGTCCCCTTGCGGGGTAAATATCGTGGCGAAGCTTTCCTAAGTGATATATGCCTTCAGAATACGATCCCGTTTCCGTCCCCTTACGGGGTAAATATCGTGGCGAAGCCATTCCTTTTATCCCTAGCGAGTTCAAAGCAGCGATGTTTCCGTCCCCTTACGGGGTAAATATCGTGGCGAAGTCACAAAAGCATGAAGAACAACATTAATTATTACATTTTCCGTCCCCTTACGGGGTAAATATCGTGGCGAAGTTGCGCGATCGGCAAGACCAGCACCTATATCGCTGCGTTTCCGTCCCCTTACAGGGTAAATATCGTGGCGAAGGTTCATACATTCCATCCCTGCCAATGAGTTCGTAGTCGTTTCCGTCCCCTTACGGGGTAAATATCGTGGCGAAGATTTGCTCGTATCGTGGCACACCACAAAAAAGCACAGTGTTTCCATCCCCTTACGGGGTAAATATCGTGGCGAACAATCCTACCTATCAGACATTTGCCCTGAATTAATAAAGTTTCCGTCCCCTTGCGGGGTAAATATCGTGGCGAACTCAATGATGAAGATGGAGATACAGTGGGTCATTTGTTGTTTCCGTCCCCTTGCGAATAGTTCCCACAAGAAACAACCCAATAGACTTTCTCAAGGATACAGTGGGTCATTTGTTGTTTCCGTCCCCTTGCGGGGTAAATATCGTGGCGAACACTCTTAGATTTGCGGGGCTATAACAATGACGGATGTTTCCGTCCCCTTGCGGGGTAAATATCGTGGCGAACTAAATAAAACAAATGACATTAACCGAACAATGCAAGTTTCCGTCCCCTTGCGGGGTAAATATCGTGGCGAACTAGTGATTGGGTAAGGAATTTACTCACTTTGTCCTACGGGTTTCCGTCCCCTTGCGGGGTAAATATCGTGGCGAACGCTTGCTAAGCCTCTAGAACAGCATTACCAACCTATCGTTTCCGTCCCCTTGCGGGGTAAATATCGTGGCGAACCTCACTGCTGCTGCGTTCACTGGACGTATTCAGGCTGGGTTTCCGTCCCCTTGTGGGGTAAATATCGTGGCGAACTCCAGTGTTTATAGCAGAATGTCTACAAGAATCAAACCTGTTTCCGTCCCCTTGTGGGGTAAATATCGTGGCGAACATTTGCGCGTCCTATTGTAGGGCATGTCGGTATCCAGTTTCCGTCCCCTTGCGGGGTAAATATCGTGGCGAATATTGCAAACAACATTGCTGCCAATCTATCGGCAGAAACAAGAGTTTCCGTCCCCTTGCGGGGTAAATATCGTGGCGAATAGGCTAATAAAAAAAGAATATCACTATATATTGATCTGTTTCCGTCCCCTTGCGGGGTAAATATCGTGGCGAACTGAAAGCTTTGGCTGACTTTTGGAGAGGATTATGAAGAGTTTCCGTCCCCTTGCGGGGTAAATATCGTGGCGAATGCTGAAAGACTATAAGCCATCGGTGCAACGCGATCGCATGTTTCCGTCCCCTTGCGGGGTAAATATCGTGGCGAATAACAAGGGAGAGAAACAACTTGATATTGATTGCGCCCAGTTTCCGTCCCCTTGCGGGGTAAATATCGTGGCGAATTAAACAATTGGCTATATTACTAGAGAAAGCCAAAGCTACGTTTCCGTCCCCTTGCGGGGTAAATATCGTGGCGAATTGTAACCTCCGACAATTCAAATGATGTTTGAACTTTACCATCGTTTCCGTCCCCTTGCGGGGTAAATATCGTGGCGAATTGCTCAGCAACAGTTTGAGTCTGAGCTGGAAGCTTGGGTTTCCGTCCCCTTGCGGGGTAAATATCGTGGCGAATTTGGCTTTAGGCTAACTCTATGTAGTAATCTCTTTACTGTTTCCGTCCCCTTGCGGGGTAAATATCGTGGCGAATCCTCCACTGAGTATATTGGAGGGGATGATAACCCAGTGCGTTTCCGTCCCCTTGCGGGGTAAATATCGTGGCGAATTGAGTTGAGCTCTAACTTTGAGGCTCATAAATCTATTCTGTTTCCGTCCCCTTGCGGGGTAAATATCGTGGCGAATGCTAGCCGTTATCAAGAGTGAAGTGCCTACTCATTTGTTTCCGTCCCCTTGCGGGGTAAATATCGTGGCGAATTAAAACCATAGTTAGTTCTATCTACAGTTAATGTGTTGTGTTTCCGTCCCCTTGCGGGGTAAATATCGTGGCGAATAAGGTACTAAGCTTAGTGCTGAAGATGTAGCTGCTAACGTTTCCGTCCCCTTGCGGGGTAAATATCGTGGCGAATTATGAAGAATATGAATAGCAATTCTAAGTCTGACATTGTTTCCGTCCCCTTGCGGGGTAAATATCGTGGCGAATATCCTTTACTTCCAAATGTTGAGAATCAAAAGATGCATTTGTTTCCGTCCCCTTGCGGGGTAAATATCGTGGCGAATTGAAGTGATGACAAGAGATGATTGGGCATTGATTTGCAAGTTTCCGTCCCCTTGCGGGGTAAATATCGTGGCGAATTTGTCTTGTCTCAAGGTATTAATACATCTGAGGATGTGTGTTTCCGTCCCCTTGCGGGGTAAATATCGTGGCGAATTTGCTTCTTCATCTGATTTCAGTGCTGTGTCTGTTGATACGTTTCCGTCCCCTTGCGGGGTAAATATCGTGGCGAATATGCTAGAAGATTCTCTGCTTATAAGAGGTATCTTCTTGTTTCCGTCCCCTTGCGGGGTAAATATCGTGGCGAATGTTTCCCGTTGACAGGTGCAGACATCGTGGCATGGGCGTTTCCGTCCCCTTGCGGGGTAAATATCGTGGCGAATGCTCTCACAGCAGCCGCCTTTACTGGACGTATTCAGGGAGTTTCCGTCCCCTTGCGGGGTAAATATCGTGGCGAATCACAGCGAAGCGTTCCTGAGAAGGAGTTACCGACACCGTTTCCGTCCCCTTGCGGGGTAAATATCGTGGCGAATACCAAACATACTTGGATAATGAAGTTCTTCTTGATGGTTTCCGTCCCCTTGCGGGGTAAATATCGTGGCGAATCGCGCAGTCACAAAGGGTGAGGCAAACGGCTTCAGACTAGTTTCCGTCCCCTTGCGGGGTAAATATCGTGGCGAATGGGACTCCAACTCCACCAATTTTCGCTACTGAAGACGAGCGTTTCCGTCCCCTTGCGGGGTAAATATCGTGGCGAATGAGAGCTAACGAAGGAATCACCGATCGCCGTCTTAGCAGTTTCCGTCCCCTTGCGGGGTAAATATCGTGGCGAATTGAATGCCGCCGAACTTGAGCAAGAAATGGAAGAAGGTTTCCGTCCCCTTGCGGGGTAAATATCGTGGCGAATTGCTGAACGTGCTGAACTCTATGCAATGTTGGAAGAGTTTCCGTCCCCTTGCGGGGTAAATATCGTGGCGAATATGCTAGTGAATATAGTCTTGAATATCATTTAGCAAGAGTGTTTCCGTCCCCTTGCGGGGTAAATATCGTGGCGAATTTGGCAGCTATTGATGCTTATAATAATAAGCAAAAGAGTTTCCGTCCCCTTGCGGGGTAAATATCGTGGCGAATAGCTTTGTTCTCCTCTGACAAGGTTTATGCTCCTGGTGAGTTTCCGTCCCCTTGCGGGGTAAATATCGTGGCGAATTGCGCCCTGCCATTTGTGTTTTATATGCTGGATTGTATATCCAGTTTCCGTCCCCTTGCGGGGTAAATATCGTGGCGAATACTCCAAAGACTTGTAGGTATTGGCTTGCTGGTAAGAAGTGTTTCCGTCCCCTTGCGGGGTAAATATCGTGGCGAATACTACTACTTACAAGGGTCTGGAAAGAATAGAAATATTCCGTTTCCGTCCCCTTGCGGGGTAAATATCGTGGCGAATGCTATGTCAATGTGAAGGGTCACAAGTCTGAGGTTAAAGTTTCCGTCCCCTTGCGGGGTAAATATCGTGGCGAATCTGAATTAACATCAATCTTAAAAGACATTAGTACTGTGTTTCCGTCCCCTTGCGGGGTAAATATCGTGGCGAATTTGTTTAAAGTTTGCTTTAGTTGGTGCTCCTTTAGATCCGTTTCCGTCCCCTTGCGGGGTAAATATCGTGGCGAATTTTCCCAAGAAGGGATAATAAAGTTGGTGTTGGTTATGTTTCCGTCCCCTTGCGGGGTAAATATCGTGGCGAATTAAAGGCTGTTGTTGCTGAACAGCAATTTGAGTCTGAGCGTTTCCGTCCCCTTGCGGGGTAAATATCGTGGCGAATAGTAAAACCCCAAGCTAAAGCTTTAGATAATGTACCAAGTTTCCGTCCCCTTGCGGGGTAAATATCGTGGCGAATGAACTAAAGAGTTTACTGCTGTTTTAAATGCAATTTATGTTTCCGTCCCCTTGCGGGGTAAATATCGTGGCGAATCTTTGTTCTTGCTGCTGGTACAATCAATGAGCTTAGAAGGTTTCCGTCCCCTTGCGGGGTAAATATCGTGGCGAATAATTGAGGACAAAAAGGCCTATGTTAAGGCCAACTTGAGTTTCCGTCCCCTTGCGGGGTAAATATCGTGGCGAATACAAAGATGTTTTCTTTATGCTTGGATTGAAAGAAGACAGTTTCCGTCCCCTTGCGGGGTAAATATCGTGGCGAATTCTGTCTTCAATGATCCTGAAGGCAAGCTTGTATATCGTTTCCGTCCCCTTGCGGGGTAAATATCGTGGCGAATATTGCTTCTATTTCTGCTTCTTTTGATATTGACAACAGTTTCCGTCCCCTTGCGGGGTAAATATCGTGGCGAATTTATATTAGTAGTGCATAGGCCCCCCTTACCCTATGTGTTTCCGTCCCCTTGCGGCTTTTACTAGATAAAACTTAGGCTGAGATTGAATAGGGGCCCCCCTTACCCTATGTGTTTCCGTCCCCTTGCGGATTAACAGGTTATTATTTTGAGGTTATTAATTTAGCGGCCCCCCTTACCCTATGTGTTTCCGTCCCCTTGCGGGGTAAATATCGTGGCGAATCAATCAATTTGCTTATGCAGAGTTTTATCTGCAGGAAGTTTCCGTCCCCTTGCGGGGTAAATATCGTGGCGAATTAAGTCTGGTTCATTGATTGGAAACAAGGGTATTGTTAGTTTCCGTCCCCTTGCGGGGTAAATATCGTGGCGAATTGAATCTGGCACCTGGTTGAAGAAAGCTTATCTTGCTAGGTTTCCGTCCCCTTGCGGGGTAAATATCGTGGCGAATCTGAGTTAATATTAACTAAATACTCATATGATGTAATGTGTTTCCGTCCCCTTGCGGGGTAAATATCGTGGCGAATATTACAGATGGGCTTGTAAGTGGTTATATTACTACTTAGTTTCCGTCCCCTTGCGGGGTAAATATCGTGGCGAATCTAATCAAATCAATGCGCTACAACACTAAACTTAGCAATGTTTCCGTCCCCTTGCGGGGTAAATATCGTGGCGAATTACTTCATATGGAGTACTTCTAGCACCAATACCAGCATAGTGTTTCCGTCCCCTTGCGGGGTAAATATCGTGGCGAATGGTGTTGCTCAGACTGAAGCATATAATGGACTTTCAAATCCGTTTCCGTCCCCTTGCGGGGTAAATATCGTGGCGAATGCTTTAATGTCTCTGGTTGTTCTATTCTTGCTATTCTTGTTTCCGTCCCCTTGCGGGGTAAATATCGTGGCGAATACCTCTAATCTGGGCTAAAGAGATTCTCAATGAATTCATTGAGGTTTCCGTCCCCTTGCGGGGTAAATATCGTGGCGAATGCAACTAAACCCTCAAAGGTTAGAAGATTGGCTGAGTTTGTTTCCGTCCCCTTGCGGGGTAAATATCGTGGCGAATGTGAATATCATCAAGTAGAAACTATTGTTTCATTTGAACTGTTTCCGTCCCCTTGCGGGGTAAATATCGTGGCGAATTCAAGTTCTTGCTAGGTATAATAACAAGTCTATAAAGTTTCCGTCCCCTTGCGGGGTAAATATCGTGGCGAATGAGGGTTTATACTATGTCATTCATAGTTGCAGACTCGTTTCCGTCCCCTTGCGGGGTAAATATCGTGGCGAATAATTGGCAGGACCCATGTATAGATGTTATTTAGATAGTGTTTCCGTCCCCTTGCGGGGTAAATATCGTGGCGAATGTCAACCCTGTTATCAGTTTCTACATTCATGATGACTATGTTTCCGTCCCCTTGCGGGGTAAATATCGTGGCGAATAAGAGCATTGGCTCAATGGAGAGGAGAATCAATCTTTTGTTTCCGTCCCCTTGCGGGGTAAATATCGTGGCGAATGCTTGCACTTCTTAATAGAGAACAGGAGATCAAGAGTGTTTCCGTCCCCTTGCGGGGTAAATATCGTGGCGAATTCATAACTTACCTGGCAGAACTATTTATTCTGTTAATGGTTTCCGTCCCCTTGCGGGGTAAATATCGTGGCGAATTCCAACAGATCTAATTAAAGATTTAATTCCTTCTCTGTTTCCGTCCCCTTGCGGGGTAAATATCGTGGCGAATTTGCAAAACAAGAAGCTGAAGCTGAAAAGCAGAAGCTGCGTTTCCGTCCCCTTGCGGGGTAAATATCGTGGCGAATGGAGTATGTATTAGATAATAATATTCCATATGATCAGTTTCCGTCCCCTTGCGGGGTAAATATCGTGGCGAATAATAACAACCAATTTGCTTATGCAGTGTTCTATCTGCGTTTCCGTCCCCTTGCGGGGTAAATATCGTGGCGAATATCTTGCTAAGAAGAGTGGCAAAGATCTACTCACTGGTGTTTCCGTCCCCTTGCGGGGTAAATATCGTGGCGAATTCTTTTTTCACTTCTCTTTTCACTACTACTACTACTGTTTCCGTCCCCTTGCGGGGTAAATATCGTGGCGAATAATAAAAAAATAGAAATAAGATTTAGGAATTATACTAGTTTCCGTCCCCTTGCGGGGTAAATATCGTGGCGAATTAATCTTACTTTTAATGCTAGAGGTGAAAGCATAGTTAGTTTCCGTCCCCTTGCGGGGTAAATATCGTGGCGAATAAGGTGATGTGTTACTATTTAGAGTTGGTAGATGTAATGTTTCCGTCCCCTTGCGGGGTAAATATCGTGGCGAATGTCTGAGGAGACTTTGAATCTCATGGAAGTTGAGAAGGGTTTCCGTCCCCTTGCGGGGTAAATATCGTGGCGAATTTAATACCATCTTTTGTAAATTTATTCATTACTCAACGTTTCCGTCCCCTTGCGGGGTAAATATCGTGGCGAATTGTCATTCTCAGCTTCTAAGCCTGCAAAGGTTAGAAGGTTTCCGTCCCCTTGCGGGGTAAATATCGTGGCGAATTTTACCTGAAGCTATACCCTTACTAAGCACTGCATAAGTTTCCGTCCCCTTGCGGCTCATTACACAATGAGTAATCATGAACTTCTCATGGGTCTTACTAAGCACTGCATAAGTTTCCGTCCCCTTGCGGGGTAAATATCGTGGCGAAT
>JBIPMC010000278.1:0-3170 GCA_044369345.1 Terrimicrobiaceae bacterium | reverse complement strand
GCAGGCCACATCCACCGCACCAGCCAGCGGAATCGTGGCGCTCTGCATTCGCACAGCCCCCAAGCGGCCCATGCGGGTGCCGTCGCCAAGGCTTCCATTCTCATTGACCCCTACGCCCCACACCGAACCATCCGGACATGCAAAAACCGTTTGCTGGCCGCGGGTCGCCATGGCTGCCGGTACGGCCCCGCTGCCTTGGGCGCGTGTCTCGGCGAAGCCCACGAGCATTAAAAACACAACGAGTGCTCGAAGGGCAAATGCCCCTCCTACTTTTCTTATCTTTGTCATGGGTTGGTTCGTCCTCAAAAAAATGGGGGCGGAGGAAAAACGCCTTTGGGAAACATGTCAATAATGACTTTGAGAGTTTTGAATAGCCACGAAACTTTTCATTGCCTGCAGATTTCGCACGAACCACCGCTTTTATAACCCGCCTCTGGGAATCCTGTTCCTCGGGCCCTTCTGGCTAAAGATCGGTTTTCAGGTTGGAAATTCCATTTTCGGCCTGGGCCAGGTTGAAAATTCGTGGCCCTTCCACAGCAGTCACACGAGGAATTCCTCAGCGAGGTGTTCGACAGCCTCCGACCAGAGGCCGTGAGAGCATTGGACGATGAGCCACGCGGTCGGATGCGAAGGAGAATCCCCACGATCCATGAGCCATCGGAAATCGGGTGCCTACGGGATCTGATTGACAATTTTTTTCCATCAACACGGAGACCATCCATGCCCGACATCCCCCCACCCTTTCCTCAATGCCACCTCTATCAAGGAGCGTATTAATCCCGAAAATGGGTTTTTAGACAGCAGAACAGGCTAAACAAGATTCAAAGAAGCGGTTTATGAAAGCGGTGGCTTGGGCAAAAAGATCCGATGCGATGAGGAGCATTGTATTTACCCTCCGTGCTCTCCGTGCTCTGTGATTAATTCTGCTGGATTCGGGTTAATACGCCGTGCGCGACGGCGCCGTGGGTCGCCATCGGCATCCGGCGTGACAATGCAAAACGCATGAAGCTAAATTCGGCGGTTGAGTAACAGAAGCAGGCGAGGAAGTTTCTTGCAGTAGGAGTAATGGAATCCGATTCGCTTCCCGATACGGCTTACCCTGTGCGTGAAGAAAAATTCCCCGGTTCTGCTCAGGAAAAACGGCCAGCCATGCGCCACCCCTGGGCTGATTTCTGTTGATACCGAAGGCGGGCGTTATCATGTCCAATGGGACGATTCGGCTCCCATGGCTCCGCTGGGGCCATTGGTTTTCTTTGCCCAATTTCTTCACGCCGGCGGGCGTTGGGAAGATTTTTGCCGGGAGGCTCCCTTCGGGTTCACGAGCCCCAATGCTCCAAGTCACGAGGATGTTCTTGGCTCGCTGGCTCTGTCCCTTTTGTGTGGGCACACACGCTATGCCCATGTCAATGCTCTGCGCTTGGACACAGTGACCCCTCCGATGCTGGGGATGGACAATGTCGAGATCGAGGATAGCGTCAGGCGCAACCTCAAGAAGCTCGACCAAATCGAAGCGCGCCGCTGGCAAGCCATGCACCTGCGTGCCACTTGGGAGCGCTTGCTGAGCGTGCCATGGATGCTGGACATCGACACGACGGTGAAGACCGTCTTCGGGCGTCAGGAGGGAGCCGAGGTCGGATACAACCCGCACAAGCCCGGTCGGCCGAGTCATTCCTACCACACCTATTGGATCGCGCGGCTGCGTCTGTGTTTGGATTTAGAGGTGCGTCCCGGAAACCAAAACTCCGCCTGCCATGGGATGCCGGGGTTGCGGGAGTTGATCGACTCGCTACCCGCCTCCTGGCCCCCCCCCACAGCATCCGGGGCGACTGCCACTACGGAAGCCAAGGCGTCATGGCCGAATGTGAAGCCCGGGGTATTCCATACCTCTTCAAGCTGCGCCAATCCGCAAAAGTCAAAACCCAACTCGCCGAAGCCAGTGCGTTCCTGCAAAGCTTGCTCTCAACTGCGGAGCAGTTGGGCAATGCCCAACGCTGGGAGCGCATTCTGCTGCGGGTTTTTGAGAAAGTTATCTCCCTCGCACTCCTGAACGCCGATCCACCTCTTCCTGCCACGGGCTGATCAGTCCATGTTCAAGCGCCAACTGCCGAATTTAGGATAAACTGGCGACCACCCTTTGCGCGAACACAACCCGCCTCCCCTTCCGGCTTTACCCGTCAGCAGTTTGATCGCGTGCTTGCGGCTGTCATCCCACTGCTCGCAGACCTCATCAAGGAGTCGCGATCGACCTTCTCGGCCCCTTTCCACATACCGTTGCCGCATACAGCGGCAACACCTCTTCGGCTATCTTTCGACTCATCGGCATTCCTTTCCTTTGCCGGTGTCCTCTTTTTTGAGTCAACGACCGTATCCTACCTCCGCTTGCCAACCGCCCCGGGTGTCAAAATTTTTGAGTCAACGAGACACCGCCGCCCTCATTGTCAAGGTTTTTTCACAGATGACTATTTAAACGCGTGTTGGGCCAGAAACCGCCGCTTGAAGCCAATCCAATGCCTTGGTGTAGCTTTGACGCTCGAGATAGTGCCTTAGTATTGGATCGACATTGGCCGGGAGAGTGGAGACCTCGGCATCTAACCTTGCCGCAGCGTCTTTTAAAGCCGCCAAGTGGGCAGCCGGATCGCGGTCGCGAAAATCATGATCGGCGACAAGGTCCAATCGCCCTTTCACAGCTGTCAGAAGTTTTTGGTGCAGTTCGCTCATCCCTTAACCTAAATCTGCGTCGCCATTAGCCCGCAAGACCGAAAGAACCGGATGGCGGCTCTCACCGCACATCCGGCTCCCCCCTACCCATGAAAAAATTCCTCAGACCGGAACCTCCGCTTTGGAGCGCTCCTTTTTGTGAAGTGCGCGGCGGAGTTTTCGCAGGGCGATATTC
The DNA here is from genome assembly GCA_044369345.1 of Terrimicrobiaceae bacterium. Classification (GTDB taxonomy): domain Bacteria; phylum Verrucomicrobiota; class Verrucomicrobiia; order Chthoniobacterales; family Terrimicrobiaceae; genus UBA967. The sequence goes on along the minus strand of JBIPMC010000278.1, from coordinate 277 downwards.
TGAAGCTGTCGAATGCGTTCGCGCGTGACGCCGAATTTCACGCCAACCTCCTCGAGGGTCTTGGTTTTGTGACCGTCGAGTCCAAAACGAGAGTTGATAATCTTGCGCTCGCGGTCGTCGAGGACATCGAGCAAGTCGCCCACCTCGTCACGGAGATCCTTGTCGCTAAGTTGCTCAAATGGTGTCTGAGCCTCTTCGTCGCCGATGATGTCCCCGAGCGAGGTATTGTCTTCGTCGCCGAGAGGCTGATCCAGTGAAGTCGGCCGGATCGCAGCGC
>JBIPMC010000277.1:0-3191 GCA_044369345.1 Terrimicrobiaceae bacterium | reverse complement strand
GCAGCATGGCGGGCGGGTATTGCTCATGGCCGGTGCCACGATGGTTGATTTGGGCGCTGGCGGTGTCGATCGACTCGATGGCATCGATGAGGAAGTGCATGAGGTGTCCGGGAGGAACCCAGTCGCGCAGGTCGGGAGGAAGAAGCATTGGGGTGTCGCGGTCGATAGAGACAAATCTTGCCATATCAATCTGCATAGCAGGAATTAGGCCGTGTTCACACCTAAGTCCGACAGGCTGCTAGGAAAGAGAAAATGTGGGGCAGTTTAGCTATCCTCATACTTTCTTCTGAGTCACTCCTGCGCGCTGAAACCCCAAAAAAACCTCACCCCGTGCGGGGTGCGGTTGATGGCTCTCCTTGTGAGCCGCATACAGATCGAGACGGCAATATGGAGCCACCACCAACCGCGAGGAGAAATTCCAACATCTGCGGCGGCTGCGCCATGGGGCGAAGTGCGCATCTCGTTCGAAAAGGGTTTTCCGATCGGCGCTTCCCCGCCAAGAATCCTGCCGTGCGAAGACTCTTCAGAAAATTGCTGCTTTTCCTGCTGCTGATAGCGGCGGTGTATGTCTTCTGGCCGCGCTTTCCTTCGTTGGAGAGCTTTCGGCCCCCGATGATCGCCGCTTTGGAATGCGAGGTTTTCGAAAAGGCAAAAGCCCGCCAATCCACCCGAATGCTCGTGGCGCTCTACCGGCTTTTTCAAGAGGAGTTTCGCCTCTCGCCGATGGCCGCAGCGCAGGCTTCCTGGAATTACTCCCAGGCGCTGGAGCGTTTCTACGAATCGGCGGACAATGCCGACCGCGAGCGTGCCCTCCCGTATATCCAGCGGGTGTTTGAAATTCTGCGCCAGCAAACCGATGCCCGATTTGACCCCGCAGTGGTCGCGCGTTTGCAACTGCAACGCTGGATGCTCGCAGCCGACGAGAGACGACACAATCAACTCTCCGCCGCGCTCGCCGAAATCCTCGCCATGCTCTACGGCGGCACCGCTTCGGATTATTCCTCCACCGCTTCCGCCTTTGCAAAAGCAGACAGGCTTCTGGCATCAGGAAACGATGAAGCCGCGCGCCTAGCAGCGGTGACGGCTTGGCGTCTATTGGCCGAGCAACTCAAGGCACGAAGTCAGGATAAATCCTGAGCCGTCACACTCTGCTGGGGACGCGTGGCCAAGTGGCGCGCTTGCTCCACGACACGCTCGGGTGATTCGTCGAATCGGTAGCCGTGGCAATTCGGGCAATTCACCACGCGGGCTGTGACAATCGAATCGCAACCCTCGCAAACCTTGAAGTTGTCCGGAGCAGCGATGATTTTTTCGGCGCGCGCCGCACGGTCGGCGAGATGGGCATTATCGGTGGACACAGGAAAAAGCTATCAGCGTCCGAGGATGTCGAAAAGCGTGTTGATCGTCTCATCCACCGCTTTGCGTGCCGGCTCGGGAACCGCCTGCAGGACTGGTTTCACGGCATCCATCGCCGCCTCGCCGACCGCTGAAGCGAGGCGGCCAGAGAGGTTTTCCGTCGGAGCATCGCGCGTTCCACCCACCGTCACACTCGCCCATACAAAGCCATTTTCCTGGCGCGTAAAAACCTTCGCGAGCAAGCCATCAAGCCCCTGAATCAATGACGGCGAGAGGCCCAGCTGTAGCTCACCGTTTAGCGCGCGCTGGCTGGAAATCGAGACATGTCCGGTGACCCGCAACAAACCCGGAGAATCCACAACGACATTGCGGAAATCGTAGCTTCCGCCGCGAACCTCAAAATCTCCGGTCGCCTTCGAAATCGGGAGGTCTTGGAACTCCGTTCGGCCCGAGATCATGGCCGCTTGCTGAAGAATCCCAAATCCTCGCACATGGCCATCGCTCCACGCGAAGCGACCTTTTGCGACACCGCTTTCCATCCGTGCGGAGCCGGACAGTTGGCCATCCAACTTTTGACTCCAATCCTCACCGAGCAAATCGCCCGGGGAAACATTCGCCCACTCAAAATCGACAGCGCCTGGCCATTTCCCCGATGCGGAGATTTTTCCCGCCGCGCCGAGGCGAAGAGCCGAGGAATGAATCGTGGTTTTGCCATCCGCCCACTCGGCTTGGAAAGATTCGATCGCCATCGGCGGCAAGTGAGGGCAGGTAAACTTTCCCCCCTCGCCGAGGACTTTCCAGCCTGTGCCAGTGGGCTGAATCTCGAGCTCGGCTCCGGTGATTTCAACATCTCCAAAATCCAAATCGGCCTGCGAAACGAGCGTCGCGCCGAGTTCAAATTTCGTCGGCAACAAGGCAACCTCCTGCATCGAAAGCGGCGCCGAGGATTTGGCGGTCTCGTTGCCCTCGCCAAATTCCGCCTGCAGCCGATCGACCAAAAACTCCTCCACGCGCCAAGCGCCGGAGAGGAGAGCGCTCCAATCCATGCGGACGCGGAGGTTTCTCGCCTCCATCGAACGAAGGCTCGAGTCCGGCGAACCGCTCAAGCGCAACGAAGCACTTTGAACCCCCGAGCCATTCCAATGCAGGGGTTCAAGCTCCGCCGCCGCATGCAATTTTCCGCTGACGAATTCCTCGATAGTCCGGCGGAACTCTTCGCTCTCGAGATAAGCCGTCACACGGCTCCACAGAAAGAGCCCCGCCGTTCCAGCCAACAGCAGCGCGATCAAAATCCACACCCGGTATTTTTTCATAAAACTCATTGAGCCCTTATTCGCGAATCGAGGAGATGAAAATACCCGAGGCTGTCTCGATCATATTTTCGCTAGGACTCGCGGCGTTCCGCGCGGCGGAACTCCTCCATCTCGCGCTTGAGTGGCTCCCAATAAATACGGTCCTTCTCCTGCTCGGCGCGCACCTCGGCATCGAGCGCCTCACGCAAACGCGGAAGGTCGGGAGTGATGGCAAGCGTGAGGAGCGGGCGGGTGGAGGCGGCCATCGCAGCGGCCTCGGCGGGGAAGCGAACGACGAGGTCGATGAGGCGATCCTCCACGCGCGACTCACGAAGCCAAAAATCGATTCGGGAGGGATTTGGCTCGCTTGTGTATTGATCATAATGGCCCTCGACCAATGCACTGATCATTGGCCAATCCTTCATGCGTTGGGTTTTCTTGGCATTTACGAGGCCGGGAACGGAGAGAAGGTCTATTTTTTGCCCATCCGACTCTATGATCGTTGTGCGCCTGTCCCAAAGAATCGAAAAATCCGGCAGATCG
>JBIPMC010000462.1:0-3194 GCA_044369345.1 Terrimicrobiaceae bacterium | reverse complement strand
TGTAACCATCCGGAAAATGTTGATCAGTCATCAGCTTTGAATCTGTTAATAGGCTCATTATCATGTGTTTGGTGTTGAACACTGGTACAGTTACAAGAGAATTGTCATGTAATTGTACAATACCATAAATTGGTCGAAGACACTCGGTATTCATTGACTTTTGTGCAGACATTAACAGTGACTTCCTTGATTTAAGCCTTGCAGATCGATCAAAGTTTGGAGAATCAAGATAATTATTGAATAGATTACGAATCTCGTCATATAACAGAAGGTTGGCCTTATGTTTCAGCAGCAGATCATGTAGCATAACATCTATTGTGTTGATTGGAATTCGTTTGGTGTCGGAAGGTATGAAAGAGATCACAGACGTCTCATTTACATCAGCATCGCCAGAACTATTATCAGCATTGTTGTCCAAAACATCATAATCTACTTCAATTTGTGAAGTAGCATTCTCGAAATCATAATTGTTGGATGATAAACGTTGTGACAAAGATGTATCAGCGATGGATAAAAGAGGATTGGCTGATAATGTTGATATGCCAGTTGATTTATCTGGATCAGATGATTTCCGGCACGCCCGAATATGATTGTGACATGACTTCGTATTGGTGAAGCATCTATTACAATATGGGCATATTTTGATTGTCTTAGTTGCCATGATTGCAATGAAGATTGTATCAGTTGATCTATTTTTATTTGTATCAGATCAAATTTAATTTTATTTAGATTCGCTTTAATGAGTAATAGATCTGCTGTGGTAACTTCACATAAACAGTTCATGTCATGTCAAATGATGGTGGGGGGAAGTCAGGTTAGTGGGGGAAGTTGTTCGTTGCCGTGAGGAATACATAACTGTATGTACACCGCAGTACTAGAAATAGAAGAAAAAAGGAATCAATATAAAAAGAAAGTATAAATTTTAAAAATTAATATGTTCTAGGAATTAGTACACTAATACTGATCAAAAATTGATTTATAAGAAACAATTCAAAAAAAAAATTAGAAACACGAAAATTGTTAAAACCAAATTATAATTAAGTGTTGGGAACTAATATCACATTATTACTTGCGTGTAAGTGGATTTAATACAAAGTTATATTTGAAAAAATTCGTTACAAATAAATATTCGAATGAGAACGTCCGTTGGTTTGTTGAAAAATTTGCAATTCAGTTACAATTAATGCGATCTAGATAACTACAAACTAGAACGAATGGAACTTCCCCCACTCATAAAAAAAAGATAAAGATAAAAGACACAGCATCCAACAATGTCGCGAATGAGGATCTACGAGGAAGAAGACGACATGTCCGATTCCGATTATAAGGAGGAAGATTATGATGAGGAGGAAGATGAGGATGACACACGTGCCGAACACCTATCGGCCAAGAGAGGTACGTCTCAGGGTAAGAAAGATACGTCGAAAATGAAAGGGAATATGCAGGACATGATTGATTTGTGTGAGTATAGGGAACGCGAGATAAAGAAATTGAAGCTTGAGATTACTAAGTTGAAGTCTCAGGGTCGCACAACGAAGCAAAAGTTGAGGGAAGACTATCAATGGGATGGGGATGATGCTATCTTGGCAGACAAGGTGTCTGATTGGGTTAAAACTTATTTGTTTCCGCGATACAAGTTTCTAAAAAAGGGGTGGATGGATTACTCGGAGAAAGACGATAGCTTGTCGAGTTTTTTTAAAAGGAAGAATACTTCCAGCATCCCAATGTCGTCGGATTACAGTGACCTCTGGGATAGGGTAATCTGCCCTACAATTGGAAATAAATACATCACGATCAGATGCAACCTGTCAAATGAGATTCGGGCGACATACAAGGGTAAGCAAAGAATAATAAAGAGATTTGTTTGTTTGTTCATAAAATCTCACAATATCTATTTCTTCAGCGGATAACAACAGAGATAGTTTGGATCCAGACAATCTTGCAACTGCGCCGGATCTGGAGGACGACGGACTATACGATTTTTTTGCAAGGTATGTGCGACGGGTGCATAGCGACGACTTCATTAGAAAGGCATTGTTGAAGACTCCAAAAACAAGCTTCGTCGACATTATTGGACCAAGCGACATTGCATATGTCATATCCATCATAAAGAATAGTGGAGAGGTGTGGAGTCAGGACGTTAAGATGGTAGAGATGGGAGTGAGAGTGATGGGTAACAGGGAAAAGAAAAAGAAACCGTTGTTCACACAGGGTGAAGGAGCAAAGAGAGTCAAAGGTGAGAGTCTATGGAATATTGAAGGTAGGAGATATTTCGCGGGGGCAGAAGCAAACTGGAGGGAGATTTACAACAATGAGGAGCAGATGAAGGTAATTTACAATAAGTGGGAGAAGTGGATAGATACGAAGGGAAAGGAGATAAAGATTGGGGATGGGAGTCGGAAAACGTTCAAGTCTGTGATGGGAACATGGTATGTTACAGCGGTGGCGGCAGAACACAAAAGCGATGGGGAAGAGGAGGGAGATAGTGGGTACGGATCGGACAGGGGGCGAGGGCGTGTGAGTCTAGGTTGGGCAAAGGGGGCATTAAGGGAAATGAGAGAGATAGAAGTGCTTGGGGAAAGGAGTGGCGATAGCAGCCATGATGAGAGCAATGAGAGAAACAACAACAGCGATGACGAGAGCAATGAGAGCGAGAAGAAGAGAAAGGGTGGCAGGACATTCAAACAGGCAGAGAAGGACAGTCCCGCAAAGAATACAAGGAAAAGGATGGCAGAAACTGCAGTATCTGAATCGGTGAAAAGGGGGAGAGGAAAGAAGTAGGTGGTGAATGTGGGTTAGTAGATCTGATGATTTGTCTTCGGTAAATTAGTAACAATATATATGTTCTCAAATAAACATAAAATGGAACAATATTGCTATTAATGTTACGAATAGATATACTACCTCGCCAATAGATCTAGTTTATTTTATCAAAGAAGTTCACCGTAGATTAACAAGATCCAATTTATTGTATCATAGTCAACGAAATATTTAAATATAACAATAAATTGTATTGCGATACATTAATTGGATCTAATAATTGTTCGCATTGATTTGATCAACTTAATTGTTATGACAAATTAGGATACTAAAAAAGATACAATAAATTACTGATAGATCAACTTGGAATTGGTCCGATGTAATTAATGTTCGATAGATCAAATATTGGGTCTACAGAGGTAGGTGAAATTCAT
>JBIPMC010000501.1:0-3198 GCA_044369345.1 Terrimicrobiaceae bacterium | reverse complement strand
CCCATGATTTCAGTTTGTTTTGTTTGACCGGGTTGGAAGGTTTTGGGGTGGGGGAGTTATGGCAAAGAAAACGCAACCAGAGGCCCCAGGAGGCCCGCAGACGCGATCGGTGCAGCAGGTCGAGCAAATACCTGTCGCGGACCTGATCCCATACGCACGCAACGCACGCACGCACAGCGACGCGCAGGTGGCACAGATTGCCGGCAGCATTCAGGAATTCGGATTCAACAATCCGGTCCTGATTGACGCACACAACAGCATCATCGCCGGACACGGGCGAGTCTTGGCGGCCGGCCGCTTGAAGCTGGAAACGGTCCCCTGCATACGTCTCACGCATCTCAGCGACGCCCAACGCCGCGCGTACATCCTGGCGGACAACCGTATCGCCCTGAATTCCGGGTGGAATGATGATTTGTTATCGCAGGAGTTAGCAAATCTGACAGAGGAAGAGTTCGATGTTGGTCTTTTGGGTTTCGATGAAACGGAACTGCTGAAAGCTATCGGTTTTGAAGATGACGGCGAGGGCGAGTTGAAGGCATTAGACGTGCGGCCGGCCCCGAAAATGACATGGGTGCTGATTGGCATTCCGACAGTTCGGTTTGGTGAAATCAACGCGCAGATCGAAGCGATAGCAGCCACAGACGCTTCATTCGTGGAAACAACGGTGAACGATGGATAAGAAAACGGACAATCACAATCCAGCCGTCAAGTTGCGATTGAGGCAGTACTTTCTGGGCAAGTACCACGCAGACGGATCAGCGAGAGTGCTGGATTGCTGCCAAGCGGGTGGCGTTATGTGGACAACGCTGAGGCGAACGCACCCGGTCGCGTCATACTGGGGCGTTGACATGAAGCCGAAGAAAGGCCGATTAAAAATTGATTCCGTGCGGATCTTGCAGCAACCGGGATTGTGTCAAGACGTGATTGACGTCGACACCTACGGGAGTCCGTGGAAGCATTGGTTTGCGTTGTTGCCAAATATTGCGAAGCCGACAACCGTGTTTCTGACGATAGGCTCCTGTCAGGTTGGTGGTTCGGCCATATCTACAGAAGCAAGGGCCGTGCTTGGAGTAGGAAAATTGCCGGTCCCGAACGGCATCGGATTTAAGCTGAATGAATTGGCGGTTGATTATTGCTTGTCAGCAATGGCTGGTTTTTGTAAAATGATCGAGGCTGTCGAAAGCGTTTCGACGGGGAACGCCCGATACATCGGGGTTCGCTTGGAGCCAAAAGAAGACGGCCAGCAGGTTGCAACTGCTGACCGTCAGACACAATCAGTTGAAAGGAACTGACATGTCACAGGAAACCATTATTGCTTGGACAGATCACACATTCAACCCTTGGATGGGATGTGAAAAAGTATCAGCGGGATGCAAACATTGCTACGCTGAGTTGTTGACCAAAAACCGGATGGGGCTGCATTTGTGGGGGAATCCGGCATCGACCACGCGACAGGTCACCAAGGCACCGTGGCAGAATGTTCTGCAGTGGAACGCCGTGGCAGAACGCGAGGGAATTAGACGCAAGGTGTTTTGTGCTTCGCTGTGCGATGTCTTCGAGGATCACGAAGTCGCCAACAGCACTCGCCCCCGGCTGTGGCATTTGATTCGCAAGTGCACCGCATTGGATTGGCAGCTCCTGACGAAGCGGCCCGAGCGAATTGCAAGCAATCTGCCAAATGACTGGGGTCCGGACGGCTGGCCGCACGTCTGGCTGGGCACGTCCGTCGAGGATATGCGTGTTGCGTCGCGAGTGGATCACCTGCGACACATCCCGGCTGTTGTGCGGTTTATCAGTTACGAGCCAGCGATCGGTCCGCTGGATGATCTGGACATTGCAGGCATTGACTGGATCATTTACGGCGGGGAGTCAGGTCCGGGCCATAGGGCCGAGGACAAGAACTGGGCACGCGTAATGCACGCGAAATGCAGCGAAAACGGGACAGCATTTTTCCACAAGCAATCAGCAGGATGGAGAACTGAGCTTGGTATTGAGTTGGATGGAAAAATCGTGAGGGAATACCCAGTCCCGCGATCTGGCGTATGTGTCTGACAGGAAGAAAGGACAGGGGACCGGAAGGCCCCCTGTTATTGCAACCATGAGCACACCTGAACTATTCACGGAACCCACGCACGTGCGCGGAGATCTGCAGTCCGTGGCGCAGGCCGTCCGCAAAGGATGGAAGATTCCCGAGGTGGTCTTTGAGAAAGCAGGCGTAGTGATTGCCAAGATCCTGCACGAGGGCAGCCCGCGCGAAAAGCTGGCGGCGGTGAAGTGCCTGCTGGCGATGAACGAACAAAACACGCCAAAGACGCAGCAAACTCAGGTAGTCAATGTAGGGGTGCAAATTGACAACCGGAACACTGACGACAGACGAAATCGGACACTTGCAATCGCTGAGCGAATCCGAGCTGGCAGAGTTTCTTGAGACTTTGCCGACTGAGGATCTGGACGCGGTTATCGCACAACTACAGCCGCAACTGACAGCGGGCGATTATGCAAGTGAGCGGAGCCGCAAAACGGCGGAAGCAATCAACGCACGGACAGCCGCATCGCAGGAAATCGGACCACTGCCGGGCATTGCAGACAGGGCACGGCGAGAACGCTGCAGAACGGATCTGGTGGCCTTCTGCGGGGAGTATTTTGCGCCGACGTTTTATCTGGCCTTGGCACCGTACCAAGTGGCGATGCTTGAAAGGTTTCAGCACGTCACGCTGCATTCAGGACGCGACTGTCACGCGGTCCGACGTGGCGGGCTGAAGTCCACCTGTGCGAGGGCCGCAGCAATCTGGGCGGCGGTGTATGGACACCGTCGATTGATCGTCCTGACTGGCGCAACCGATGACAAAGCAAACGAGCACAGAGAGAATTTCTTCGCGCTGATGGCAAGCAGTCCGCATCTGCAGGACGACTTCCCCGAGTTGACGCCGCTGTTGTTGAAGTGGAAGCAGCCGAAAAAGCAGTTCAGGTTGGGTGGGCGACTGCTGACTGTGCACCCGAAAGATGAGCGAGGGCGAATCGTATTCCCCGACATCCACGACGCACCATCGTGTCAGGTGCATGTGGCCCCTTATAGCCTGATGGCAACCGACGTTTCCGGGTTGTCATTCGTCGATCGGCACGGCGTTTCTGTGCGTCCGGATCTGCTGATCTTTGACGACGTGCAGACACCACAGTCTGCACAAGCACCTCTAATGA
>JBIPMC010000276.1:0-3198 GCA_044369345.1 Terrimicrobiaceae bacterium | reverse complement strand
GTGGCTCTTCGATTCGGATGTGGCGGGGCGGATTTTTCAACAAACGCCGCATCGGCCACCGGCGCTCAGACGCTCTATCTGGCCGCGATGCTGGTGCGCTCGGGTGTGCTCGACGCCGTGGTCGCTGTGGCAGCCGACGAGGCTCCCACGCCAGGCGTGCTCGAGGCGATGCACTCGAATCGTAGTGTTTCCCATTCTCCGGAGGCGCGGCCGCTTGGGGTCTTGCGAAAGGGGATGAAACCCTGCGAGGGGGCGGCCTGCCTGATTCTAGAATCCGAAGCCCATGCTCGCGCCCGGGGAGTCAAGCCGATTGGCGAATGGCTGGCGGGAGCGGCGGGCAATGAGTCTCGACACTTCCTTGCGCCAGACCCCGATGGGGAGGTTTTGGGTGAACTTCTCGCCCAAATCCTCGGTCGGCCTGAGCTGGGCGACTCCAAAAAACTTTGGGCTCTGCTTCATGCGACGGGCACGCCTCGTTTCGATGGAATCGAAATCGCCTGCCTGCGTCGGTTTTTCGGCGGGGGCCTGCCGTGGGTTACGGCGGTGAAGCGAACGACGGGTCATGCACTCGGCGGGTCGGGAATGATCGAGGCTGTTTTGGCGCTCGAGGGTCTTCGCCGTGGCGAGGTTCCTTGCTGGCCCTCCAATACGGATCCCGCGTTGGCGCTGGATGCGGCGCGCCCACCGAATCCTCCCCGGCCGGAAGCTGCATTGCTCATCGGGCAGGGAATGGGGGGAACTGTGGTGGTGAATCTTCTGGCGGCGAAATAGGTCACAAAAAAACGCGGCACTATCGTGCCGCGTTTTCTTTGGAATCTTGTTAAAAGATATTTATTCGCCGACTTCGAGGCCCATTTGGCGGGCGGTGCCGCAGAGCGTGCGGAACGCAGCTTCTTCGGTGCGGGCGTTCATGTCCTTCATCTTGATTTTGACGATGTCCATGACCTGCTTCTTCGTGATTTTTCCGACCTTGGTTTTGTTGGGCTCCTTGGAGCCCGACGCAAGACCAGCAGCTTTTTTGAGGAGGATCGCGGCGGGCGGGGCCTTGGTGATAAAAGTGAAGCTTTTGTCTTTGTAGACCGTGATGACGACGGGGAGGATGTCGCCGGATTGCTTCTGGGTCGCCGCGTTAAATTCTTTGCAGAACGCCATGATGTTCACACCCTGCTGGCCGAGTGCGGGGCCAACGGGAGGAGCCGGATTTGCGGCGCCGGCGGGAATCTGCAATTTGATCTGTCCTACGATTTCTTTAGCCATAATTAAAAGTATCCGCTGTTTTTGTCGGTAAAGGGGCAAATTTAATCACGCCTGTGCCCCGGTTGACAAGGAGTTTTTGGGATTATTTCAGAGCGAGGCGAGGACTTCGGTGATTTTGTTGAAATTGGGCAGGTCTTTCGGGGTGGGGGTCTGCTCGCTGTGGCGGACGATGCCGTCTTTATCGAGTACGAACGCCGCACGGGCGGAGGTGGAGCCGAAGCCGAGGAGGTCGGGCAGGAGCACGCCGTAGGCTTTCGCGGTTTCTTTGTTCAGATCGCTGAGGAGAGGAATTTTGATGTTCTCTTTTTTGGCCCAAGCGTCTTGGGCGAACGGGCTGTCCACGCTAATGCCAACGACTTCGGCATTGAGGGACTCGTATTTCGAGAGGCCAGCGGTGACATCACAGAGTTCCTGGGTGCAGACGCCGGTGAAGGCCAGCGGGAAAAACAGGATGACGGTGTTTTTTTTGCCAAAATTCGCGGAGAGCGAGTAGTCGGCGGGGCCGTTGGCGGTGATGGTTTTGAGAGTGAATTCGGGTGCTTTGGTGCCGGGTGCGATTGCCATAGTAATTGGATTGGTTTGAGAGCCGTGCATTGTGTCCGGCGGGGGCGGGATGTCAATCGCGGGACTTTGGCGAAATCAATGGCCGTCGGGTTCGGCGGTCTCGAGGAGCTTTTTTGGCAGGGCGTCGTGGAGGGCCTTGCGGGCTTTGCATTTTTTCGCCGCCTCGATCCGGGAATGGATCACATCCCAGAAGATGAGCGTGAGGGGGTAGGAAACCAGCGCAAGGATCGTGGAAGAGGGCAGAATGCCGAGAAGGTAGGGCAGGGGAGCGGAGCTGAGCGAGGCCAGAAGTTGGCCGTCGCCGATGTGGATCGGTTCGCGCCCCAGCATCAGGCAGCCGAGTCGGTATTGAACATAAACAATGAGCGGGGTGGTGAAGGGATTACTGATCCAGGTGCCGGCCATGGCGGCAGGGACATTCACACGGGTGATGTAAGCGATGATCCCGGCGCCGAGCATCTGGAAGGGCAGGGGAGGCATGAGAGCGAAAAAGGCGCCCAGCGCCATGCCCGAGGCGAAGCGTTGTCGGGTGGGATGCCACAGTTCGGATTCGAACAACCTGTCGCCAAAAAGCCGGTGAACCAGCGTGCCCTTGATATGCTTCCGGCGAGGGAGGTGACGAAGGTATTTGCCGAGTTTGGACCGGCGCCAGTGGATGGGTTTCATTGCTACCGCGAAGAATTGTCTTGGGACTTGCCAGAGAAGATCGCTTCTGATCTTTATTCGGCAACATGAAAAAAATCGAAGCGATCATCAAGCCATTCAAAATGGAGGATGTAAAAGAGGCTCTTGCCGAAGTGGGCATCGAGGGCATGACGGTGAGCGAAGTGAAGGGATTTGGCCGCCAAAAAGGGCACACGGAAATTTATCGCGGCAGCGAATACACCGTGGACTTTCTCCCGAAGGTCAAAATCGAGCTCGTCGTGAGCGACAATATGCTCGACAAGGCTATCCACGCGATCTCCTCGGCCGCCAAGACCGGCAAGATCGGCGACGGCAAGATTTTTATTCTTCCAATCGAAAACGCTATCCGCATTCGAACAGAGGAAACCGGAGAGAGCGCCATATAAAGTCGCTCCAGTCTCTGCCGGGTGAATAACCTCCAAGCCTTCATCCTCGGCCTCGTCGAGGGAGTCAGCGAGTATTTGCCGATTAGCTCGACCGGGCACTTGCTCGTCACACAGCGGCTTATCGGGATCGATTCCAGCAACTCGGCGGATGCCTTTGCGATTTGCATCCAAGTCGGCGCGATCCTGGCCGTGCTTGGTCTCTACCGCGTGCGGGTTTGGAAAATGACGCTCGGGATGCTCGGCCGCGATGCGGAGGGGCGGCACCTCGCCTTCAGCATCATTGTCGCGTTCCTACCTGCGGCGGTCA
>JBIPMC010000035.1:0-10699 GCA_044369345.1 Terrimicrobiaceae bacterium | reverse complement strand
CGATGAGGAAGTGCACGAGGTGTCCGGGAGGAACCCAGTCGCGCAGGTCGGGAGGAAGAAGCATCGGGGTGTCGCGGTCGATAGAGACAAATCTTGCCATATCAATCTGCATAGCAGGAATTAGGCCGTGTTCACACCTAAGTCCGACAGGCTGCTAGGAAATCCTTGCGACAGCCTTGGAAGACCCGTCTGCCGTAAGGGATTCGATCTCCTGAGGAGTCATCGGCCTCGAGGGCTCATAGGCCTGAAAAGGATCGATCGCTAGTCCAGCTAAAAAAAGAACAAGAAGCAGACGCGTCGAGAGACGAGTCAAACCTGATCCAGCAAATGCGACAAGTGATTCGGAATGGCGTGGAGGCCGCCGGCGTAGCGGTTGTCTTGGATGGGCTCAAGGTGCTCGATGGCTTCCGAGATTTTGGCGCGGGCGATTTTTTTCGAATTTTCCAGAACACCGGTGCGGTCGACCATCGAGACGAGTTTGGAGATCACTGCGGGATCATCCTTGAGGAGCAAGTCGCTGATCGAGCCGATGTCCTTGCCGGATTGGAGGAGAAGAAGGATTGGGAGCGTAAATTTTCCTTTTTGGAGATCGGTGCCAAGCGTTTTGCCGGTTTCCTCTTCGGTGCCTGCGATGTCGAGGATGTCGTCGTATATCTGGTAGGCGACGCCGAGCTTGGTTCCGTATGTCTTGAGCGCGCCGATCACGGCAGGGCTGGCCTCGCTGATGATCGCGCCGAGCTCGCAAGCAGCGGAGAAAAGCGCGGCGGTTTTCATCTCGATGATGCGGTAGTAATCGGCAGTCGTAAGCTTCAGGTCGAAGCGGCGCTGGGTCTGGATGATCTCGCCAGAGCATACCTCAGCGGCAGCATCGGCGATGCGGCGACTGATGTCCGAGTTGCTGAAATTAGTGGAGAGCTTGAGCGCATGGGCGAAGAGGACATCGCCGAGGAGAACGCTGATCGAGTTTCCCCATTTGGCGTTCGCGGAAGGCTGGTCGCGGCGGAGTTCCGCGCCATCAATGATGTCGTCGTGAACGAGCGTGGCGATGTGAATCAGTTCCAGAATGACCGCGAGATCGACATGGGCGGGTGTGATTTTTCCGGCAGCTCCAGCGGCAAGTAGCGCGAGCGCAGGGCGGAGGCGTTTTCCGCCCGCACCGCAGATGTAGGAAATGTAACCCTCGACGGCGGGATCGAAGGCCTTGGCCTGCGCGCGAATCCGTTCCTCGACCGTGTAGAGGTGCGGATTGATCAAATCAAACGCCTCCGCAAACGATATTGCCTCGTTTTTGGCGGTTCGGTTGCGACTGGCTTCGGTAGGCATGGCTGGGGAATTTAGTGGGCAGAGGCGCGGGCGGCGAGAATCCTTCGCACGATACAAAAAGGAATCGCCAGGGCGGCTGCCACGGTGGCGGCAAGGAGAGGGTTCGGGATGACTCGTGCGCGGTCGCGGGCCACGGCGACAAGTCCCACCCGAACGACCTCGTGGGCTGAGGCGACGAGCGCGGGGCAGGTTTTGAAATGATTAGCGCGGTCCTCATCTCCCGGGCGAGTGGCGACCTCGAAAAACTCGGTCGGCACTGGGCCTGGGCAAAGAGCGGTGACCGTAATGCCCAGTGGGCGGACTTCCATCGCGAGGGATTCCGAGAAGCTCGTCACATAGGCCTTCGTCGCGGAGTAAACCGACATCGTGGGCAGCGGGAAAAATCCGGCAACGCTGCTGACATTCAGAATCGCGGCGCGGCCTTGGAGAATCATGCGGTTCACCAGGAGATGGCTCAGGTGCGTGAGCGCGGTGATATTGAGATCGAGCATCGCCTGAACGCGCGCCCAGTCGCTTGAGTGAAATTCGCCGTGATCTCCGAGGCCGGCGTTGTTGATGAGAAAATTGATCTCGAGCTTTTCGGTGGCGAGCCAGTCGGCCAAGGCCAATCGACGCTCAGCAGCGGCAAGGTCGGCCGCGAAAACCCTCACTTCAAGTTGTGGGTGGAAGCGGCGCAGATCTTTGGCTAGTTCTTCCAAACGGTCGTTCCGACGGGCCACGAGCACAAGGCACGAGGCCAGCGGAGCCAGTTGGCGGGCAAACTCGGCTCCGAGCCCGGAAGAGGCGCCGGTAACGAGCGCGGTGCAGCCTTCGAAGAATCTCATCATGGTGAGGCTTTAAATTTACGCATGCGGCGGGTAAAGGGTTTCCCGCCATTTTCGGAACTCACGCGGTTTTTTCGACGCTTAGGCTGGTCGTGAGTTTGTTTTCCACCGGTTTCGAGGAATAGAAGACCCCGGAAATCGGGGCGACATCCTCGTGGCTGCGGCCGACGGCAGTCGTCACAAAATGGTGGTCGGTGAGAACGCCATTCGTAGGGTCCATGCCAATCCAACCGGCACCTGGCAGGCAAACCTCGACCCAGAGATGCAACGCACTCGAAGCCCGCTTGTCCTCCTCGGCCTTGTCGCCTTCCCACACAAATCCGCTGGCGAGCCGCGCGGCCACTCCGTTTTGTCGAAGCGCCTCGACGAGCAAAGCCGCAAAATCCCGGCACGAGCCCGATCCCTTTTTCAAAGTCTCAGCGGGCGTGTAGGGTTTGCCGAGTTGGCGGTACTCGTAGTCGATATTCTCGTAAATCCATTGATTGAAATTCACGAGCGTCTCAACGGTCGGGCGCGGGGCACCCGGGGCAAGTGGCTCGGGAAGTTTGCAGCCGCCCTCGGGGCGCAGGTAGGGCGCAAGGATATCAGCGCGCTCCGGTTTGTATTCCGGCGGGATTTTGAAACCGGTTGTTTCCAGCAGGAAGTGGAAGGGATTTTTCTCCCGCACATCGAGATCGAGCTCGATGGTGAAAGGAAGTTTCGTGCCCGGTTTCGGATAGAAACAATAGGCGATCTGGTTGTCGAAAATGTCCTGCCGGTATTGCACATCGGCATCGGGCGCCGTGGTGAAAACGACTTTCTCGACATTCACGAACAAATCCACACGGGGGAAAATGCGGGCGTGGTGCGGCGAGAATGAAACGGGCTCCGCGTAGCTGTAGAGCGATTCCTTTTTGATTTTAAGTTTCATGGTTTTTCAGGAATTCGGCGCATGGTCACACACACCTTCATTTTTTGCGAGGCTGATCCTTTGAATGTTCCCCTCACCGGCGTGGCGTCAAGGTAGTCGCGACCCACCGCCACGACGATGTGCTGTTCGTCCTGCCATTTGTTGTTTGTGGGGTCGAGGGCGACCCATTCCATGCCTGGAACCAAAACCTCGACCCAAGCGTGGGTGGCGACCGCGCCGATCAAGGGTCCGCCCGTCGCCGGTTCGGTTTCGATGTAGCCGCAGACATAGCGGCAGGGAATCCCTGCCGTGCGCAAGACAGAGAGCATGACATGGGCAAAATCCTGACAGACCCCCTCGCGGCGCTCCCAGATTTTGTCGAGAGGCGTGTCCACATCCGTGGAGCCGGAGTGGTATTTGAATTCCGAGAAAATCGCGGCGTTCAACCGGTCGAGGCAGTCGCCGAGCGGAAGATTCGGGCGAATAAAATCTCGCGCCCAGTTAGAGGACAGCCCTCCGAGCGGAACTGTCGGGGTGGGTTGAAGGTAGTCGAAAATCCTCGGTCCGGAGGAGGCGAGAATTTGGCGGGCTTCAGCGACCGAGGGGGCGAGTCCACCGGCGGGAAGGCGATGCGAGCCGGTGCGGACGGTCAAATGATTCACGACCTTGAGGCTCGCGTGACGAAGCGTCATCGAATAGAAGGTCGTATGGTTGCCAAAATAATCGGTGTAGTCCGAGGCCTGCGCAGCGGGGAGGAATTCGATGCGGTGGGCGAGGATTCGCTGGGTTGGCCGCACGGGAGGAGTCAATCTGGCCTCCAAATATGCCTCCATCGCCGTCTCGGCGTAGCGGTAGGAGGTGGAGTGAACGACTTCGAACAGCATGGCTCAGAAAAGCGTTTCCGTTTCGCTGCGGATGAGAATCTGGTGGTTCAAAAAGCTGTCGCAAATCGTGGTGTGGAGGGCGAGGAGGCGCGTCAGCAAATCCTCAGAGTGGGTCTGGAGTTTGGATTTCGCCGAACCCGTGGGGAGGGCGGCGAGGAGCCTCTCCCAATCGGTGTCACAGATGGATTGGAAGAGCGCTTCGATCGCGGTGAGGGCGCGGCCGGTCGCCGGGGAGAGATTGCTTTCGCTCTCGCGGATGCGGGAGGCGCAGCCTGTGAGGCAACGCAGAACGGAGCGCGGAGCGACAGGGTTTTTCCAAAGCAGCTCAAGCATCGGAAGCGGCTCGATGCGCATTTGGTAAACGCGGCGGTAGATGTCGCGGCTGCCGAGCATGCGAAGGAAGGCCGATAGCCGGATCTCGCGGGCATGAGGGCCGTGGCGATCGCCAGCGGGATCGACGAGCGAGGCGGATAGCGAGGTTGTGGCATTCGCGGTGATGGCTGCCCGTTCGATCAGTTGGCCGATTTCGCAGAAACTCCAGCCGTCGTCGGCGAGCATCGTGACTTTCGAGGTTCCAAAAAATTGCGGGATCGCCTGTCGCGCGAAGAGACACAACTCACGACTGGAAGCGGCGAGGGTTTCTGTGGGCGCGGCGGGATCGAAGACCACGGCATCGAATTTCTCGCGGAGTTGGCTCATCACGCCCCAAGCTTCGAGGCTGAGGGTTTCCAACACAGACTCCGCGTTGGAAAAGGCGCGGTGGATCGTGCTCAGCACGGAGCCGGGCTCGGACGGATCGAATGTCAGCCGATAGCGACCTTCTGGATTCGAAATCGTGCGGCGCGAGGCGGAGCCGGCTACTTCGAGCATCGGCAGAATGCGGTTCCATACCGGGCGGTAGTTCATCCGCTCGACGGGATTCAATTCCTCGAGTTCCAGCGATTCGATCGCTCCAATCATACCTGCGAGGTCGTAGGCACGCTCGAGGTAGCGTCCGATCCAGTAATAGGCCTCGGCCACACGGCTGGTGACGCCGTGGGTAGGAATCTGCCCGTCCGCCTGATGCGAGGCATCCCACTCATCCGCCGGCGAATCCGTGCCCACCTGCACCCAAGTGTCTTTCGATCCGCCCCCGAGTTCTGACGATGTGAATTCCGATTCAGTAGTGGAAACGCGAGTGAGAGCGCCGGGAAAAACCTGAAAATCTCGATCGCCGTCGCGCAGGGCAAAAACGATGTGATCCTGCCGACGACGGCGACGGTCGCCGTCTTGGAACGAAATCGTCTCTGCATCGCAAGCCTGCGGCTGGGCCACGAAAAGCGCGGGATTTTTCAGAATCTCGGCGCGGGCTGCCTCAAGTTTTTCGCAGCTTGGCAAATTTCCGTCTCCACCGAGAACAATTCGCTCGCCGTAGAGAATCCGGATCGTGAAATTCTGCAAATCGTCCAGCACCATCTGTCGCTGGTCGATGTCGCCAAGCCAATAGGTCGGCACCGCCGGCAGGAGGGCGCGCTCGGCGAGGTAGTAGCGGATGATTTGTGGAGAGAAGGCCAGGAGTGCGCGGTCGTCGGCGAGTTGGGTGCCGATGGCATTCACAACCGAGACACTTTTTTTTCTGATGCAATGGACGAGGCCGGGGACACCGATCATCGAGTCGCGGCGGAATGCCATTGGGTCGAGCCAGCGGTCGGAGAGGCGGGAGTAAATGACATCGACCTTGCTTAAGCCTGCCACGGTTTTGAGATAGACCTTGTCGTTGAGAACAAGCAAATCGCCGCCTTGGACTAGCGGAATGCCCATGCGGCGGCCGAGGAAGCAATGCTCCGAGTAGGCAGGACTCAACGGGCCCGGAGTGAGCAGCACGACCATCGGATCGGCATCGTCCGAGTGCGCGCGCAGCATTTCCACGATACCGGTCGGCACATCGGAGATCGAGTGGATGCCGGTGTCTTGGAACGACTGCGGAATCACTCGGGTGAGCGCACGACGGTTTTGCATCATGTAGGAAATACCCGAGGCGTTGCTGAAGTAGTGGTGCTTCACGGCAAGTTGGCCGCCCGGCAAACGGCAAACGGCCACTCCACTAAGGTGCAAAAACGCGCCACCAGGCGCGGGCACGCCACACGCCGCCCGCTGGAAATACTCGCTGCCGAGAACGGGCCTCTCAGGAAGGACTCCGTCGAGGAGGATCTGTTTTTTTGAGTGGATATCCTGCAGGAACATCTCGAACGCCCGAAGACGCTGGCGGATTCCGGCTGCAAGCGGATCCCATTCCGCCGGGGTGAAAATCTGGGGCAGCAGATCGCAAAACCACCCGCGTTTGCACCACGGCAGCTCGCGGTGGATATCGAAGGTCACACCCATCTCGCGCATGGTCGCTTCGAGGCGGCCATCAAGTGCCCGGACCTCATGGCGCGGGAGTCGGTTCAGACGCTCGAAGAGTTCGCGATAGACTTCGCGAGGCTGGCCGTCCGGACCAAAGTTTTCGTCAAAGGTGCGGAAATGCCAGCGAGCGCTCATGCGACGGAGGGTTGGTTGGCGAGGAAATCCCGCGCGGCTTCGGCATCTTGCGCGATTTGTTTCCAGAGCGCATCCATCGAGTCGAAACGCTGCTCGCTCCTCAGAAATCTTTTGAGGCGGACTTCGATTGGCAGGTCGTAGAGATCGCCTTCAAAATTAAACAGGTGGACTTCCAAAAGTCGCTTGGCTGTTTGCTCGACCGTTGGGCGAACTCCGAGGTTCGCAACGCCCGAGTGGAGTTTGTCCTTCGCCAAAACCTCAACAGCATAGACGCCATCGGGCGGGAGTTGGAGGTGATCGGTGGCGAGGTTGGCGGTCGGGAAGCCGATTTTTCGGCCGAGGGCCGCTCCGCGCAGGACCGGTCCGGCGATCGCATGATCGCGGCCTAGGACTTGGGCGGCGTCTGCCAGCCGACCTTCCGAGAGAGCGAGCCGGATCATTGTGCTGCTGATCACCACACCGTTGATACGAACGGGCGGAACTTCGCAGGTGAAGAATTTTTTTTTGTGGCCGAGTTTGCGGAGGAGGTCGATATTTCCGCGCCGCTGGTTGCCAAACGCCCAGCCCTCGCCGATGCAAATTCCAGCGAGTGGTTTTGCGGCACGACACAGATGATCGACGAAATCCTCGGCCTCTGTGTTGGCGAAGTCTTTGTCGAATGTCACCACGAGCGCATGGCTGAATCCCATCCGCTCCATGAGCTGGAGCTTGAATGGCGTGGGCGTAAGCAGTCCAGGCACGGCATCCGGACGGAGAACGGTTGCCGGATGGGGATCAAACGATAGCGCCACAGGGATGGCTCCGATTTTTTCAGACTCGCGCAGGGCGTCACCGAGCACCGCCTGATGCCCGGGGTGCATTCCGTCAAAAACCCCGGCGGCGATCACCACCGGGCCTTGGATTTCCGCCAACCCTTCGATGGATCGAAGGACTTGCATCACGCGCCGCGCAAGCGGGAGACGGCGGGGAGGCTGAGAACACGCTGAAGAATCGCCTCGCGCGGGCCGTTTTTGAGTTCATCCACCGCCACCGCGCCATCCACCGTGAAGCGGCCAGATTTTGTGCGGCGGAGGGATTTCAAATGCGCGCCGCAGCCAAGTTCTTGGCCGATGTCGTGGGCATAGGTGCGAACATAAAAACCTTTGCTGCAAACGACGCGAAAATCGATTTCGGGCATGCGCACCGCTTGGATTTCGTGGGCGTAGACATGCACGAAGCGCGGCTCGCGTTCGACGGTCTTGCCTTGGCGGGCGAGCTTGTAGAGCGGAACGCCGTCCTTCTTGATCGCGCTGACCATCGGTGGGATCTGGTAAAAATCACCGTGAAATTTCGAGAAGGCCGCCTCGAGTTGTTCTCTCGAAAAACCCGGCACTGGCTTGGTTTCCGTGACCTGTCCGTCGGAGTCTTGGCTGTCCGTGGTCTCTCCAAGGCGAAGAGTGCCGACATACTCCTTGTCTTCGCTCATGAGGAGGTCTTGGATTTTCGTTCCCCGACCCACAGTGATGAGCAGGAGGCCGGTCGCGAGCGGATCGAGCGTGCCGCAGTGGCCGACTTTTTTGGTGTCGAGGGCGCGGCGGGTGATGGCGACGACATCGTGTGAGGTCATCCCTGGCGCCTTGTCCACCAGGAGAACGCCGTCAATTTCGGTTCCGGATTTCATGATCGAGTGCTTTGAGAAAATCGTGTTTCACCTGCTGGAGGGAACCATGAACGCGCGCCCCGGCGGCCATGGGGTGCCCGCCGCCTTTGAATTGCTTGCAGACTTTGCAGACATCGATGGCAGGGATTTTCGAGCGGGCGCTCACGCGGACTTTGTTTTCCGGAAGCTCCTCGAAAAACACGGCGGCCTCGATCCCCTCGATCGATCGGAGGTGATCGATGATGCCCTCATTGTCCTCGGGGAGGACTTGCAGCTCTTCGACAACATCGAGCGGCAGGGAAAATGTGGCGATGCGGTCGTCGCTGTGGAACTCGGCGGTATTCAGCGCGTGGCGCAGGAGGTTGAAGCGGCGGCGTGGCTGGCTCTCATACATCGCCCGGGAGAGGCCTGGGACATCCACACCACAGGCGATGAGGTGCGAGCCGGCCGCGAAGGTGCGCTCGTTGGTGCCAGCATATTGGAACGATCCAGTGTCGGTGGAAATGGCGGCGAAGAGATTCGTGGCCATGTCGCGGGTGATCGGCGCGCCGATTTTCTGGAAAAACTCCACGAGGATTTGGCCGGTGGCGGGCGCGGTGGGGTCGATGAAATTCAGGTCGCCGTAGTTCTCGTTGCTCACATGGTGGTCGATGTTGATGAGCGGAGTGCCGGGTGCGATGGCATCAAGCACGGTGCCGAGGCGATTTTTCACCGAGGTGTCGAGGGCGACGAAAACATCGAACCTTTGCGGCGTCGCCGGCGGGAGAGCGACGACTCCATGGGCGGGAAGGTAATGGAATTTCGAGGTCGAGCCCTCCTCGTTGAAGGCATGGACGGTTTTTCCAAGCGATTGAAGCCAGAGTGTGAAGGCGATGGTCGAGCCCAGCGCGTCGGCGTCTGGACGGAGGTGACTAGCAACGCCAATTGTTTGGGCTTTGCGAAGGGTTTCAGCGATGATTTCGAATGTGGTCATTTCTTGCTTTCGTCGAGGAGGCCGAGTTCTTCCATGATGCCGATCACGCGAGTGCCGCGCTCGATCGATTCGTCGAGGTGGAAGTGGAGGTGGGGGGTATGTTTGATCTGAACCCGGCGGGAGATTTCGGTTTGAAAGTGCAGTCGGTTTTTTTCGAACGCCTCCAGCGCTCGGCGGCCCGCTCCGGCTGAGCCAAGTGCGGAAACATAGACATGGGCTTGTTTAAGGTCCGGCGTGATGTCCACCGTGGAAATCGTGACGAGGTCGCCGTGGAAATCAAGGTCTCGCGTGGCGAGGATTCCGAGTTCGCGTTTGAGGACTTCACACACCCTGGCGAGGCGGTTTTTCATAAGGCTGGTTGGCGCGGATGGGCCTCGCCGTTTTTCAGAGTTGCTGAGGGACTTTTTCGAGCGTGTAGCACTCGATGATGTCCTCGGGCAGGTATTCGGAGAAATCGCCCAGCTTGATGCCGCATTCAAGGCCTGCGCGAACTTCCTTCACATCGTCTGTGAAGCGGCGGAGTGTGGCCAATCCACCGTCGTAGATAGGTTGCTTGCGGCGCAACACGCGGGCGCGGGCGGTGCGAGCGATGCGGCCATCGAGCACCACGCAACCGGCGACCTTGCCTTTTGTAAGATCGAAAACCTGCTTCACCTCGGCGTGGCCAATGACGGTTTCGCGGTGTTCCGGCGCGAGCATTCCGCTCATGGCCTCGCGGACCTGGTCGATCAATTCGTAAATGATGCTGTAGAGTTTGATCTGGATACCCTCTCGCTTGGCGGCCTGCGCGGCGGTGTTCTCGGTCTTGGTGCCGAAGCCGATGATGATGGCGTTCGACGCGCTGGCGAGAAGCACATCCGACTCGGTGATCGGACCCACCGCCGAGTGGATGATCTCGAGAGTGATTTTCTTTTGAGGAATGTCCTTGAGAGAGGATACAACGGCTTCTAGCGAGCCTTGGACATCGCATTTGATAATCGCTTTTAGGGAGGGTTTGGCCTCCGAGGCGATGCTGGCAAAGAGGTTTTCCAGCGTGGCGCGCTGTGGAGTGGCGAGCTTCGAGTCGCGAAGCTCGGCCAAGCGTTCCTCGCTGTGGATGCGCGCAGTTTTTTCCGATTCCATCACGACGAGTTCGTCGCCGGCGTTCGGGAGTCCGCTCAGGCCGAGAACCTTCACCGGCGTCGAGGGGCCTGCTTCCTTCACGGGCTTGCCCATGTCGTCGATGAGTTGCTTCACCTTTCCCCAGTGATTGCCGCAAATGAACACATCGCCGTAGCGGATTGTACCCATGCGAACGATAACCGTGGCGGTCGGGCCGCGGCCCTGCTCGACCTGCGCCTCGATCACGGTGGCGCGGGCGCCCACTGTGTTGCTGGCTTTGAGTTCGAGCATTTCGGCCTCGAGGAGCATGAGGTCGAGAAGTTGGTCGATTCCGGTGCCTTTCGTGGCGCTCACGGGAACGCAAATCGTCTCGCCTCCCCAGTCCTCGGGTGTGAGGCCTTGCTCCTGGAGTTGCTGCTTCACGCGGTCGGGATTGGCTGAAGGAAGGTCGATTTTATTGATGGCGACCATCAGTTTGACCTTCGCAGCCTTGGCATGCGAAATGGCCTCGAGAGTTTGAGGCATGAGGCCATCATCGGCAGCCAC
>JBIPMC010000275.1:0-3207 GCA_044369345.1 Terrimicrobiaceae bacterium | reverse complement strand
ATCCATTGAATCTCGAAGCCAAAACCAAGAACAGGACGAGATTTAAGGCCGAGGCGAAAATCGAGACAGTGCGGGATTTTCCCCCGAGCATCACGAGAACGGCCGCGACAAGCGGAACGAGAATCAGAAACAGAAGCGGGCTGACGGTGCTCATTTGGAAAGCAATATATAGAGGAGGCCGACCACGCCCGCGCCAAAGAAGAACGCATAAGCTTGGATGCTACCGATTTGGAGGAATCGCAAGGCAAAGCCGCAGGCCCAGATGAGCTTGCTCGGGATTTGAACGATCACGAGATCCAACACCCAGCGGTCAGCGCATGAAAGAACTATCGAACCACCGCCTTGGATTTTGTTTACGAACCAAAAATAGACATCATCGATGTAAAGACGGTTGGCGAAAAGAGGGATCGATATCGGGTCCTTCTCGGCTTTGAAATAAAGAACTGCCGCGAGACCGGCCCCGCCGAAGAACATCGTGTAGAGGAACGGATGCAAGAGGTGCGGCACGGCGGATTCCTCAGGATGCGAAAGAGTAAAGAAATGCTCTTGAATCATCGGCAACCCGGCAAAAAGCGCAGGAATCGCCAAAATCAACATCGGCACCAGCATCGAAACAGGTTGCTCGTGGGCATGCTCGGCGTGCTCGCTGCGGGGCTTGCCGAAGAACACTCCAAAGAACTCACGGAAAATGTAGAAGGCGGTAAGGCCAGCGGCGGCAGCGGCGAGCCAGCCGAGGAATGGAATTTTCACCACAGCCCATTCGATAATGAGGTCTTTGCTGAAGTAGCCGCTGGTGAATGGGCAACCGGAGAGCGCAAGCATTCCTGCGAAGAAGCAGATCATCGTAACGGGCGTTTTTTTGCGAAGCCCGCCCATGTGCCACATGTCTGTCTCATGGTGCATGGCGATCATCACGGAACCTGCCGCTAGGAAGAGGAGGCACTTGAAGCAAGCGTGGGTAAAAAGGTGGAACATTGCCTCGTTCGAGGTCGGCGCGACCGCGATACCGAGGACCATGTAGCCAAGCTGGGAAATCGTCGAGTAGGCTAGAATGCGTTTGATGTCATTCTGCTGGGTGCCCATGAGCGCGGCGAAAAAGCAAGTAATACCGCCCACCCAAGCGATGATCTCGCGAGCGTCGGGAACAACCTCGAGAATCGGGAAAATCCTGGAGAGCATGTAAACGCCGGCCGCGACCATCGTGGCGGCGTGGAGCAACGAGGAAACGGGGGTCGGGCCTTCCATCGAATTTGGAAGCCACACATGGAGAGGCATCTGAGCGGATTTTCCAACGGTTCCCATGAAAACCAAAACGCAGGCAATCGTAAGGTAAACTGGAGCGCCGGTGAAGGTCGGAATCGCGGAGACGAGCCCCGAAAAAGCCACCGTTCCAGTCGCCGACCACAGCAGCAGGATGCCGAGCATGAGGCCAAAGTCGCCGATGCGGTTGACTATAAAGGCCTGCTTGCCGGCGTCTGCCGCCGAATTCTTTGAATAATAGTGCCCGATGAGGATGTAGGAACTCACCCCGACAAGCTCCCAGAAGATGAACATCATCACGAAATTGTCCGCAAGGACGATTCCGAGCATCGAGAAGAGGAACAGCGAAAGCCCGGCGAAGAATCTCGTGTAGCCCTCCTCGTCGCGCATGTAGCCAGTTGAGTAGATAAAAACGAGGGTCGAAATTGTCGTCACTACAAGGAGCATGACCTTGCTGATATGGTCGAGCGTGATGCCGATATTGATCGTGAAATCTGGGCCGAAACTCAGCCATTGGAAGGATAGTTGGGGAGCGACTTCAGGTTGACAGAAGATCCACCAACTCAAAAAACAACCCGTGGCAGCACAGAGGATGGCCAAGCCAGCGCTCAGCGTTTTGGAATACTTCCCAATCAGGAAAATCAGTATCGCTGCGACGAGCGGGGTGAAGAGAATGATCCAAGGCGCGGTTTGCGTGCTCATCAAAACTTCAGCGTGTTAAGGTCCTCGACATGCGTTGTTTGCTTCGCGCGGAAAAGCGCCACAATAATCGCCAAACCCACCGCCACCTCGGCGGCAGCCACGGTGATAATGAAAAACACCAGCACTTGGGCGTTGTAATCAGGCAACCCGTTTGGCAGGAGGTTGAAGCGCGAGAAGGCGACCAGCGAGAGATTCGCGGCGTTGAGCATCAACTCCAGCCCCATGAAAATAATGAGAATATTGCGGCGCAGGAGCACCCCGGCGAGTCCGAGGGAGAAAAGCAATCCGCTGACTATCAGGTAATGCGCTAGGGTAGGCATGGAAATCAGAAAGAAACCGCTCTGGGCTTCACTTGAGCTCCTTTCGACTCAAGAGAACGACCCCGACCGTGGCGACGAGCAGGAGGACTCCGATGATTTGGAACGGGAGATTGTGATTTTGGAAAAGTGTGAAACCTACCCCGGCGACATCGTTAAAAGACGGGTCGGAAAGATCAGGCTTGGTTTGATGCAAAGCGGGCCAATCGGCAACGACCTGCGAAATCGCGGAGACGAAACCTCCGATCACCAGTCCCCCACCCAACCAAGCCAAGGGGCGGACCTTGCGTTGCTTTTCAGCCCGAAGGTCGAGAAGCATAATAATGAAAAGAAACAGCACCATCACGGCACCCGCGTAGACGAGGACTTGAACGACCGCGATGAAAAAGGCATCGAGCGTCACAAAAAGCGCCGCCAACGCGACGAAGGTCATCACGAGACTCATCGCGGACGAGACGGGATTCCGCAGGAAAACAACGCCCAAGGCGAAGACCAGCATCAAAATCGAGAAGAGCCAGAAGAGAGTAAGTTGCATGGGCGAGATCGGAAGAGCGTTCTACTTTTTATCGTTCCACTTGTTCACGAGGCCCTTCATCTCGCCGCCCAACTTCCGGAGTTTGTGGATGTCGTGGACCATTTCCTGCCGGCTGAGACCGGTGATCGAGTAGTCCTTGCGAAGATAAATCGCCTGCTCCGGGCAGACTTCTTCGCAGAGGCCGCAATAAATGCACCGAATCATATCAATATCAAAAGACTTCGGCCGCTTCTCGACCTTGCCCCATTTTTCATCGTTGGGAATCTCCTCGGGGTGGATCGTGATGGCGCGGGGAGGGCAAATGAATTCGCACATCTGACAAGCCACGCAGCGGTCACGGCCGTAGTCGTCGCTCACAAGAGTCGGCGCGCCGCGATACCACGAGGGCATCTG
>JBIPMC010000492.1:0-3208 GCA_044369345.1 Terrimicrobiaceae bacterium | reverse complement strand
ACTAGTTGTTATGTATTAATTATTTAAGCATTAACACATTTAACCAAATTAAACCCAAATTCCTGTGCCCGTTTGGTTAAATTTTTAATTGAGCGCTCTTTATATTTACGCTCATAATATTCATTGCCTTTTTCAACATAACTTTCGCCATGTTTTAGTAAACTATAAAATAAACAAGCTAGTTTTCTTGCCGTTGCAGTTATGGCTTTTGGTGCTCCGGCATGAGCTTTTATTTTACGGTAAAATGAACCCAATGCTGTATTCTTGGTTTTCCCGACCGCTACAGCAGCCATTCTAAAGACTCCAGCCGCTCGACTATTCACTTTTCGGGTTCGACTAGATAAAATCTTGCCACCAGTTATTTTATTTGCTGGGCTTAATCCTAGCCAGGAAGCAAAATGCTTCTCACTTGGCCACTTATTTGGGTTTACTCCAACTTCCGAAATCAGCGTTTCCACACTCAAGGTTCCCAAACCTGGAACTTTGGTTAAATCTACCCCAGCCATTTTAGTTAGCTCTTCTTTTAGATTGAATGGCTTATTTACACCACTATCACCATCATTATGTTCGTTCAGATAGTTATTTATTTCTTGCTCACAATCATCAATTAACTGACAATAATATTTGTACAAGTCCAATTCCTGCTTGAGCGTAAATAAATGTTCTTTTCGATAATTACCCTTTAATGATGCCGCTATCGTCTCTTCATTATTATGTACCCGGTTATTTCTCATTGCTGCTAATTTATTTGGATCTCGTTCACCATCTACTATCGCTTGAACAATCTTCAAACCGGTTATTCCAGTTATATCGCTGATAGCTTTATGCAAATGAATATTCATTTGTACCAAAGCTTTTTGCATCCGCTGAATATGCACTGCCGCCCCTTTTACTAAGTTATCACGCTGACGCATATAACCACGTAATATACAAGTCTCATCATCCGGTCTAAATGAACCATGTAATAGCCCATAAGAATGTAACTGTTGAATCCATTGGCTATCTTTTACATCGGTTTTACGACCAGGTACCGCTTTAATATAACGCGCATTTACTAGCAAGACTTCAAAACCATGTGCGCTGAGAATGTCATACAATGGAATCCAATAAACTCCGGTTGACTCCATTGCAACCGTGGCTACACCACATTCTTTTAACCACACAGATAACTCTTCTAGATCTCCAGTAAAACATCTAAATTTTCTAACTCGAGGCTCTGCTTTACCTTCTGGTACACAAACATAATGATATTCGGAACCAACATCTATTCCAGCCGCATTAGGATTAATTATTTGTAGAGTACTCATTTTAGTATTCCTTATAAATAGAATCCAAATCAGGCCTGATAAGACAAATAAATTACAATCTCCTGAACGGGATAACTCATATTTATGAGCTTCACCAATGCTAATAACGTCAATATCAGAATCAGACTCCTATACGGGTAATAAACACCAGTGAGAAACCGACCATAACTGTCTGATTTGAATAATATACTCTAGCACATCTTCAATTTAAAGCGCTACATGTTTCTCTTTGCTAATACTTGCCGTTAGGCGAGACACAGACTCCTATGATGATGTGTCAAGTTACTCTACTAACCAAACACACCAAATTTAAATTAATTATCTAATCTACTTCGTTTTTTCAATTAGATAACACCTAAAACTCTTTTTTCAATTGGTCTGATTTCACGAATATTATTTACAAAGTCTGTGAAATACCAACCATTCTTTAATGTGTAATAAACTATTGTTAATAATTTTCTAGCCGTGGCTACGATTGCTTTAGCAAAACCTCGTTTAGTTTTTATCTTGTTGTAAAAACCACATAATTTCTGATTGTACTTAATCGCTATTAATGCGCATTGTAATAGCGATTTTCTTACTAAGCCATCACCTCGTTTGGTTATGCGACCATGGTTGACTGTTTCATTTGAATTATTTACCCTTGGTACCAACCCAAAGTATGCTGCCAGCTTTTTCTCATCTTCAAAATCATTGATGTCGCCAATTGAACTAAGCAAGGTTACTGCTGTATTAGTGCCAATTCCTTTGATGCTGGATACATTTTCAAAACCCGGCAGCTTACTGCCAAATTCAGCGATCTTGTCATCAAATTGATCAACACGTTCATTGAGATTCTTTATCTCCATAGCTATTTGCTCTAACTCAAATTTAACTAGATCATCAACTTCATAAGCTAAGACTTTGTTCAAGCCTTTTATGCTGGTTAAACTACTTTTCTTAATCTTTATACCGCAACGATTAAGTAAATTATGAATCTTATTTTTGAGCCTAGTTCTCAGCTCAATAAATTTATTTCGGCTATCTACCAAACTATGTAAGCGGTCATCTAAAATACTTTTTACCCGAGCTGCAGGTAGCATATCTTTACTTAAAAACTCAGCTAATAATTTAGCATCATTCTTATCCGTCTTTTTACATGACTTCGTAATCACCTTGAATTGCATCGTATTCACAACCACCAATTTAGCTACCAGATCAGCACAGTGCCGATAGACGTAGCTACTATTTCCGGTTGCTTCTACAGCTAATTCATCTGTTGGCAATAAGCGCTTTTTAAATGTCTCAATTTCGTCCACGCTCAGTGTATCATAACTATATTTGCCATTTTCTAAATAACAAATTGTCATTTGATTCGTATGTAAGTCTAATCCTATATAACGCATGATGTACCTCACTTTAAAAACTGTTGCTCAGTTTCGCAGAGTAAAGTAAAATACGGCTTACAGCCATTCTCCTATACGTGATACAAGTCACAGATTGGCGATTCGGTAACAGGTTGAAAAGAGACTAATCTCCTTACCGAGGTCTATGCCTCACAATATAATACAGCCTGATACCTATTTACTCTGCTAAACACTTAAGGTTTCCACCCCAAAGTTTAGCAGAGTTCTCTGTATAACCGCGACTCGAACACATCATCATGCCATCTCCTTATTAAGAAAAACATCCCAAGAAGCTCAATATAACGTTAATGAGGATCTATCCATAATAATAGATGGTCAGAAATTATCTCAACCACAACCGGTTATGATGACTGAAATGGTTCATGCCGGGTAACTGCTCGCCCACTATCATAAGTCAAATTTGCCACTAAGAGCCCAACTGACTGCAACTAATGGGTTTACTCCTTTATTATTCATAGTTTGCAGATAACTCGAAATACGGCAATAAGCTTGTGC
>JBIPMC010000274.1:0-3210 GCA_044369345.1 Terrimicrobiaceae bacterium | reverse complement strand
CAAGGCGGCCTACGAACTTCTGTGGGAAATCCACCGGGCCTCGGGCCAAATCCAAAAGATTGAGCCGCTCTTCCAGCGCGCCGAGCGCCCCAACAGCGAGGATTTGGATTTTCTCGAGGCAATCGCCGATTTGCGTTTGCGAGAAGTCTCCCGCTCGCGTCATGACCCCTCGCCCGAGACCCGGCAGAGAATCTCGGAACTCCTCGAACGCCTCCAAAAACTCGGAGATGGCAACGCCGAAACCCTCGCACGCACCGGGGATTTCCACGCCCTGAGCGGACGGCCCCAACGCGCCGTCGAACTCTACGAAAAAGCCCTCTCCCTCCAACCCAAACTCGAAGGCGTTCGGGAAAAGCTCGCCCAGGCGCTCGTTCAAACCGGCCACAACGACCGGGCGGCGGAACTCCTCGCCAAGATCGTTGATCAGAATCCCGTGAACCTCGCGGCCTACGACCAACTCGCAAAAATCCATCTCGTTCGCGGCGAGTTCGTCCGCGCCGCAGCGGCCATGCGCCAAGCGCTCTTGCTGGCTCCCATCGACCCGCGCCGCTACGAGGAGATCATTCGCACAACCCTCCGCGCCGGCGACCATTCCGGCGCGCTCCAAGCCGCCACCGAGGCGGAGGCGAAATTTCCCTACATCACCGGCTTCACTGTCCGGCGGGCGATCACGCTCAGCCAGGCCGGCAACCACGCGGCGGCGATGATCGCGTTCGAACGCGCGCTCGTGACCGCCGCCAATTCCAATCCCGAGCTTTTGGACAGCGAGTTTTTCCTCAGCTACGGCGGTGCCGCCGAGCGGGCGGGCCACTTCGTGAAGGCTGCCGAGCTTTTAAAAAAATCCATTGCCCTCGACCCGGCGCGCTCGGCGCAAGCCTGCAACTATCTCGGATACATGTGGGCCGATCGCGGGGAAAATCTCGCCGAGGCCGAGCAATTCATTCGCCGTGCGCTCGAACTCGATCCCGGCAACGGCGCTTACATGGACAGCCTCGGCTGGGTCCT
Organism: Terrimicrobiaceae bacterium; assembly: GCA_044369345.1. Lineage (GTDB taxonomy): Bacteria > Verrucomicrobiota > Verrucomicrobiia > Chthoniobacterales > Terrimicrobiaceae > UBA967. Next base: position 2,205 of record JBIPMC010000274.1, on the reverse strand, counting down.
TTTCCGCCAGGGCCGGAACGACGAGGCGCTTGCCGAACTCCTCCGCGCCTCCGAGGCCATGCACGAACCCGACCCCGTGGTGCTCGACCACATCGGAGATGTTTACGGAAAACTCGGAAAAACCGCCGACGCCGTTCTCTACTGGCGCAAAGCGCTCCAGCTCGATCCGAAAAACCAACTCCTCACCGAAAAGCTCGACGCGCACGCCGCCCGGTTGGCGAGCCAGCCGGAGCAAAACTGATCGCTCTCCTCAGGCCACAGCGCTTTGGATTTTTTCAGCAATTCCCCGGAAAACCTCGGCCGCTGCGCTCTCCGGATGGGCCTCCACGGCAGGCCGCCCGCTATCACCCGATTGGCGCACCAATGGGTCGATCGGCACCTCGCCAAGCAACGGCACCTGAAGTTTCGCCGCCTCGCGCCCTCCCCCTCCCGTGCCGAAAATGTCGTAGCGTTTGCCGTCTCCAGGGCAGAGGAAATAGCTCATGTTTTCCACAATCCCGAGGATGGGGACATTCGTTTTGCCAAACATCGCCACCGCCTTGCGGGCATCGATCAGCGCCACTTCCTGCGGCGTGGTAACAATCAACGCCCCGGAGAGTGCCACGGTCTGAACAATCGTGAGCTGGATGTCGCCGGTGCCCGGCGGCAGGTCCAGAATAAGATAATCCAACTCACCCCAGGCGACCTGACGCAAAAATTGTTGGGTGTAGCGCGTGACCATCGGCCCGCGCAGCACAGCGGGCGAGCCGTCATCCAAAAGATAACCCATCGACATGAGCAACACGCCGTGGCGCTCGATGGGGATAATGCGGTTTTCATCGTCAGCCGTGGGACGCTCATTCGTGCCGCCAAACATCAAGGCAATGCTTGGCCCGTAAATATCGCAATCGCACAAGCCGACCTTCGCCCCCGAGCGGGCCAGCGCGAGGGCGAGATTCGCCGCCACGGTGGATTTGCCGACTCCTCCCTTGCCGCTCGCCACGGCAATCACATGGCGCACACCCTCGATTTTTTGCGTTCCGACCGCACCCGCCGGAGCGGTGGCTGGAGCCTGCACATCGATTTTCACCTCCACGCGGCCCGCGCCCGCAAGCGACCTTAGCGCCGCCACGGCATCGAACTGGATTTTCTTCGCCACCGCCGTGTCGTTGGTCGAAAGCACAAGCTGCACCTCGATATCGCCGCCCTCCACCGTCGCGCCTTTCAGCAACCCGAAGGAAACAATGTCGCGGGAGAAGCCCGGGTATTTCACGGCGCTGAGCGCCTGGCGGATGGAGTCTTGGGTGATCGATGACATGGCCGGGGATTTTGCACGGCCTCCCCTCGCGAGCAAGATTGTTGGGCGCCACAATGATTGGGGCATCTCGCCCGCAGCGTTTCAGGGGCGGATCGCCCCCCCCAAGCCTTGCAGAACTTGATGAAGTCGTGATGCCCCGAGACCACCACCCAACGCAGTATTTCGAGATCAAGCTCTTCGTGTTGATGCACGGCGATATTGCGGAATCCCTCCATTCCCCGCAGCGACTTGGAAAGAGCCGGTTCGATCAATCCCTCCCGCTCCAGCAGAGTAAAGGCTCGCCGCTGCTTTGCGGCACACCCAGTCGACGCTCGGCCACCACATTCATGGCCATATCAATCGCCGCTTGGCACGCGCGTTCGATATTGAGCGTCAAAGCATTGAGATGGGTGAAATTATCGAAATCGGGAAAGGTTTGTGATTCCTCCCGCAGGCGGCGGATGCAGCGTTCGATAACCGCAGCCTTGTTCCGCAGCACATCATCAGGCTGCATAGGCTTGAATCACATCCCGGCGGTTTTCCTGCAATTCGGCATACATCGATAGCACATGCATTTCGAACCACGCTCGAATCGTTGCCTCACGCTGGAAGAGAATCCTCCCGTGCCTCACAGCCTCTTTGGCATAGACAAGATTGCCGCTGTGGAGGATTCCCACATCGATCGGGCGACTGCAAATTTCCTCAAAATCCGCCGCCAGATCCGCACCGCCCTCGAATTCCCCCCCCCGCTGTTGTTTTAAGCAAAGGGTTCTGACGAATCCGCGATAGAGTTGGCTCGCCGAGCAGACCCAAACTTCAGGCTTGAACCCGAATCCAGCACAATTAACCACAGAGGACACGGAGAGCGCAGAGGGTAAATGAATTGCTCCTCATCGCATCGGATCTTTTTGTCCAAGCCACCGCTTTCA
>JBIPMC010000498.1:0-3212 GCA_044369345.1 Terrimicrobiaceae bacterium | reverse complement strand
ATGTGAATTATTTTTTTATGATCCTAATGTAAAGGGTGAAATTCTTGTCGCAGAAGGTATTCATCAAGTTGAATCGCTAGAGACGTTATGTAAACAAGTTAATATCTTAGTACTTTGTGCATCATACGATGAACTTCTCCAGGATACTTATCCGATAATAAAACGGAGTCATATTTCTCTATTGCCAAAAGGATCTGTCATAGTAAATGTAGCGCGTGGGAGTCTTTTGGATGAATTGGCGGCTTTTGACTTACTTGAAAAGGGTCATCTATTTGGATTGGGGCTAGATGTATTATCTGATGAAGATCTTTGCGCCTCAAAAGTAAATGTCAGACAAAAGGCAAATGAGCTCATCTCTAAAGGTTTGAATATCATAGTAACACCGCATATTGGTGGAATGTCAAGTGACGCCTACTTAGATTGTTACCGATTTATTACTGAAAAATTCTTGCTAAACTTTAACTCTCTAAATTAGAAGTGTTGACTAGAGGAAGTATTTCACAATTTACTTTTTGAAACCTAGTTTTTGTGCAGCAAACTCAGCAAAGGCAAAGTCTTCTTCGGTATCTATATTTACAGTCCAAAGCCCTTGTCTCTCAAAAGACAGAATTTTATTACCTAAAAGAGTCTTATTTAAGAGATTTTCTGTACGAAGTAAGTAATAGGCACCATCTTTAATGTAGAGACGTTCAAGAGATTGTCGAGGTCTATCGTCCCCTAATTTCTGATCCAAAATTGGAGTTGCCCACTGAGATACAATTCTGTACATCCTATTAGGGTGCATTCCACCAACATCTTTAACGCTAACAATGCTAGACCACTTGCTCTGTTGAGATGCTAACTCTAATAATCTTCCCAGTTCTATCGCGCTTCTAAAAGGAGAAGTAGGCTGTAACAGTAAGAGATACTCGTACTCTTCATATATTCTATTTTGCAAAGTAAATTCGTATAAAACATCGCTTATTAAACTCAGGGTTCCGGCTTGAGCAGCACATCTTTTATGTAGATGCATCTTTTCGCTTATTTGCGACAGACTATTCTCGGGAAGACTTAAAAAGTCCAATGGCGTCAAGGCTCCATTAGTGCTTACTTCTGCAATCTGCGAACTATCTGTTGATAAGAATATCTTTTCTATACTATTAAGAGAATTTGCAAACTCTATTGTCCAATTAACTAAAGGTAAACCTCCAAGCATGCGCCAATTCTTTCCTTTAACTCCTTGAGAACCGCCCCTTGCGGGAATGAACGCACAAACTTTATCTATATCCACATTGTAACTGTAGCATCAGCAGGCGTCTTTATCCCTTATGGCCTTTTTTGCTTTGTGCAACTTCATTTTCTTCGATTCTGATGCTATACTTTTTATATATCAAAAATATTATTTGCAAGAATTCGGCAGTTTTTCTGGAATGTATAATTAGTGAAGGAATCTCGAGAGAGGCCAAATGTGAAGAGTTGCGAAATCATTGTAGAGATTGGCAATACCCATGAAGGAAGCTTAGGAGTTGCGAAAAGTTTTGTTTTGATGGCAAAAAATGCTGGAGCTAAGACTGTTAAGTTCCAGATGCATCTTGCTGAGTTTGAGGGAGTGAGTAGCGAGCAATTCCGAGTCAAATTTAGTGATCAAGATGCGTCGAGGCAAGAGTACTGGAAAAGGGTTAATTTCAATTTGAATAATTGGAAAAATTTATCGAAATACTGCGAATCAATAGGCATAGAATTTTTATGTACACCATTCAGTTTAGAGGCCGCTCATCATCTATTCGAAAATAAACTAATCAAACGCTGGAAGATTGGTTCAGGGCAAGCCGTAGAGTGGCCACTAATAGATTATGTTGCAAAGTCGGGACTACCACTTTTGATATCCACTGGATTAATTTCTCCTGAGGAAATTCTTTTACTTAAAGAAAGACTAGAACGAAATGGAGCATGGTCACGTACCACGCTATTACACTGTGTTAGTCAATACCCGGCTCCCCTCCAACAACTCGATTTACATTTGATGAAGGATCTAGAAAAATTGGGTTGCATGGTTGGTTTTTCGGATCATTCCGGAGACCCAAATACTGCCATGTATGCAATTGCACATGGAGCCCAAACGGTGGAAGTTCACCTAACCCCAAGAAAAGATTATTTTGGCCCTGATGTCTCTTCAAGTCTGGTGCCGGAGCAAATTGCGAACTTGATTGAATTTGCTAGTACCACTGCCATTTTGCAACAGAGCAGTGGTACCAAGGAGTTGCACTTTCAGCGAGTCTCCGAACTACGTAAACTCTTTCGTAAAGGAGTCTATTGGGCTATAAGTTTGCCTGCAGGAACTCAAGTCGAATTAAAGCATCTAAAATTCCTGAAGCCAGCGACTCACATAGATGTTGTCAACTACGAACTTTTGCTGGGTAAGTTGACAAAAATTGCAGTATCGATTGATGAGCCAGTCAATGAATCTGACCTACTCAGCGGGTCAGCTAATTGATTAAAAAGTCATTAATTTCCTCAATGACACTGAAACTATTGAGCAAAAATGTATGTTCATTTTTTATACTTCTTTTAATAATTAATGGAAGTTACGTCTAACTCCACTGAAGGATAATAATGGCCTCGAATAAAAAAATAGTCTTTGTTGGTAAACGTACAAAGAATTGGGCTATTGGCTGCGAGATTGCAAGTAACCTTGCAAAAACGGGAAATGAAGTACTTCTCTGTGACTTTAGTCGATTCTCTGGAATTTGGCGACCAATATCACTATCGAGAAATAGAGATCAAAACCATATATCATCTTTGTTTGGAATACGTTCTCACAAATTGAAATCCAATGATTTAGGATTTTCGCTGATATCGTTTAAAAAAACCATTAGGATTTTGCAGCATGGCCTCGACTTTTATCGCGATTCGGATCTTTATCGAATTATGCTTTGCCATTATGCTAGTCGTTTTGGCACGCCTGAGATGGATTTGAAAGACATTCCTAAGTTGAGTTTATTTTCAACGATTTATAGAATCGTTAATTTACAGGCCTCCTGCTCAAACTTCCTAAGTTTGAATCAGGAAATTGATTGTATTTACATTTTTAACGGTAGAGAGCTCGCCGAAGCAACAATTATTTCAGAGATACGAAAGAGAAAATATAATATTAAAATCTACGAAAGAGCTTCAACTTCAAATCGATATGAAATATATGATTCTTCGCCTCATAATAATGAAGAGTGGTGGCA
>JBIPMC010000491.1:0-3225 GCA_044369345.1 Terrimicrobiaceae bacterium | reverse complement strand
ATATCAGATTATATATAATTTGGTCCGGATTATGTATAATCCATAGCCGATTATATATAATCCATGGCGGATTATATATAATCGACAGACGATTGTTTTTGATCCATAGCACAATATATATAATCCTCGTTAAAGGTAACACTAACGCATCCTTAATGTTAACAGTTATCACTAAAATATATATGCATCCGGAGGAACAACCCCTACATTCACGACGACAGTTGTACTGATTCTGTGTTTCATGTCCTGGTGCCAATGTTGGAATCCATCGTCGTCCTTCTGTTTCTTAATCAACCACACGCTATCAACTGTAATATTTCCCAATTTCTGTTCAATTTCTGTTGTTAGCCGCTGAAGTTGTGGTAGTTTGGCAATTTGTTCGTATCTAATGTGTCTATTCTTTGACTTATCAATTGGTTGTTGTTGGAATTTCTTGGATGGTGGATATTTATCTGCCGAGTAACCGTGGTCGTCATTGTCATCCCACTTACTCACCAGATCTCTTGTTAGTCCTCTGAATACCGATTCATCAACATGTCCAACAATATAATTATCTAGTCTCGTGGTTTTTCGCTGAGCACGAGTACAGGATTGCATTTGATGGCTTGGTACGCAAAAGAGCTGTGCGGTGTAATAGGTACATTCCGTAACATGGACGAAGAACCCATGATGCCACATAGTTGCATCGAAACCGACATAATCCCCTGGTGTATTTATGCTCACCTCTCGTTTTTCGTGGTGACATTTGATGTGCCCAATGAAGCACTGTTGACTGCATTTGGGTCCGAGAATCAAGCCATTGTTATCCTTTGTTTTGTTGTCTCCAAGTTCCGTGATTTCATCACTATGAGAAGATTTCCGAGATATAATTACATCTTCCGATGAAACATAATCACTATCAGATGACTTTGACTCCCTAGGTAGGCTTTTCCAATCTGATATTTCATCCTCCGATGGAACATACTCACTATCTGAGGACTCATTACTCGCTAATGTTGACTTGCTAGTTTGATTCCCTACGAATCCGTTCTCCTCAAAACTTCTGCGAGCGCTAGCCTCTATGCTCTTGAACGTATTTGAGTCCCTTGTTAGGCTTTTTCGATATGCTACTTTATCTTCGGATGGAACATAATCATATAAATTGGACGATCTCCATGGTCCTTCGATGACTTGTTTCGTAATACGATCTTTTTCGACTTTTCTGATGGCGTCACCCCAGTATACGGTATCCCCATTATCTAAATAAATGTGAGGTTGGTATATCTCATTGGCGGTTATGACTTTGACAACCTTTCCATATCTCATCGTAGAAGCTTCACCCCAAACGTTGATCGATAACCAATAATTAATTGTGTCTCCAATTTTGATCGATTCCTTACTATAATCTGAGCGTAAAAATGATCCCAATTGATACTCATCGTGACTGGAATATTCATCGTTCTTCCGTGCTTCGCCCGAAACTAAGCACAGGAATATTTGAATGACGGGGAGAATGTGGGTTAATATCAGACTGAATCTAGATTATATATTACAACATAGAATGATCATTTACCGTTGTTGATATTTGTCTCACAACCTCCATTGCAACTGCATGCACTGGAACATTTGCTTCGTTTCCTGATACAACCACACCGTCCTACTGTGCATTTACCATTTTTACAATTACATCGTGAAACCTTACACGGACTCGTTGCGTCAGTTAGCACCTGGTGTGCTTGCTGGATTGTGCATGTTGGTGCGCTATTGTTTTTATTGTAGTTCCCAGCAATAATGGCTTCGCGGATTCTTGTTAACTCCGGTGGAATGTTTCCCTCATCCCCTACTCGATACTTAACAACATACTGATCGGAAGGGATCCACCATTTCATCTTTCGATTGCCATGTGACAAAATACCGGCTACCGTCGCAACTCTGGCACCACCGTGCTTGCTCAGCTCGTAGATGACCCCCATGATGCCTATTGCATGACTAACAGCTGTTGCAGGACACTGTACGACCACCACAGCTCCGGGTGCTGCACCTAGGCTTGCGATTTCATTGCCTTGCAATAAAACCATCCGCTTTGCCTGCTCAATTTGACGACTCCGCTTTTTCTCCTGCGAGGTTGTGCGCAGTTGATCAGATAGTCGTAAGGGAGTTTTTTCATCAGCTTGTTTTACCAGCATTGACTGCAGGTTGCGTTTAACTGATGGAGTCTTTATGACATTGTCAGGAGTATGTATCGTGCCAATTAATTCTGGTGGATGTTTCAAACGAAGTTCTTCATCTGGAGACTCCAATGACGTAGTGGTGTTTACTAAGATGCTGTTCCTGTCGATGGATGGAAGTGCAAATACTTTAGCAATGTCTGGTAGGACATTGCGACAATATGGACATTGCGGGTAATTTGTAATGTGGGCGAGCAAACACTTTCGATGGATGGTGTTCCTGCAGCACTCCAACCGAACAAGGTCCATCTCCGGGGCATCACAGTAGCAAAAACAGGACGTATCGTTGTCATCTGTATTTGCTGATTCTTTTGCGTCTGTTGCAGCAACAACTTCGTCATCAGTTGATTTGGTCGTAGTCGAAGGATTACGGTCAGTACGTGCAAGAAGAAGGTCACCATCACATTCGTCTAGAAACTGTCTCCAGTATTTCGCCACAACTTGTCGCAAATTACCCATGTCATAGGCATCTACTAGGTCAGTCTTTGAGGCCAGTCGAAATATCTCCAAAATCTTTACACAAGCAATAGGCCCACAGTTGAAACCATCAACCTGGCGTATAAAATTTCCTCTCACGTATTTCCAAGAATCATTGCCAATGTCAAATGTATATCCCTCAATTGACATCTTCGGCAATCGCCTTCTCTTCACTAACACTTGTTCGTCCGCAACAGGGTTGGGATTAACCGTTCTTGGGCAAAGATTACAACGCTTCAGAGCAGCAAAGACGTGCATGAACCACCCGTCCATGTCCCTGTATAGTCCATCATAAATGTTGATTCTCTTTTCTATAATATTGATCTCCAAAACTGCGTAATGATTCTTATCATGAAGAATACCTACAACCGTAGTAATATTTGGAGGAATTGCGGTGCAGGTCACCGCATCAATTTCCTCCCTGGGATAAGTCACATGAATCAACTTCGGCAAGACTTCCGCAACAGGCATGCACCGTTCCAGCAATCCAGACGTGGTGTGTGCATAATGAGCAGCCAATTGTGCAAAAGATGACATGAAG
>JBIPMC010000480.1:0-3226 GCA_044369345.1 Terrimicrobiaceae bacterium | reverse complement strand
TCCCCGAAGGTTTTTCCGAAGCGAGAGGACGCACTGCTTTTCTTTGCGCGAAGTCCTTCGACACGCCCCCAATGGGTGCCACCCATTCCACTGACATCGATGGCAAAGAGATCAAGACTGCGGAGTTTTTTCAAAGTCGACTCGCTCATTCCCGAACCGGTTTCTTTCACCACGACCGGCACAGGCGATGCTTGTATCCACGCATTCAGGGCTTCGAGACCACCTTTGAAATTCGGTGTCCCCTCGGCCTGAACCGCTTCCTGAAGTGGATTCAAGTGAATGGCGATCATCACTGAACGGGTTTGCTCGATCACGGCTTGGAGTTTTGAGAACTCACCATTGCGATGCAGTTCGATCAATTGGGAAAGTCCCAGGTTGGAAATCAGTTTCAATTTCGGAAAGCGTGCGAATAGTTTCTGGAGAGCGAAATCACGGTAATCGGAATCGAGTTCGCGACGCTGGGATCCGACTCCCATGAGCCATCCGCGCTCGGCTGTCATTGCGGCGATCCGGTCATTCACGAGGGTCGCATTCTCATGTCCTGCGGTCATACCTGGAATAAAAAAAGGAGTCGCAATCGGTTCATCGAGGAATGAGGACTGGATGCTGACTTCGTGCAGATCGAGTTCCGGCATGGATTCGTGAACCAGTTCCAAAGAGTCCCATCCGGCACGCGCAGATGTCTGCGATTCCGGACTCAGGGAATGCTGAATGTGATCTTCTTTTCTCTGGATGAATTGTTGATCCATTAAGATGGCTTTATAGCATATTTTGCGCACTGCTAAAAGGCCTAAATCAGTCAGGAACAATTGTACTTTCGTCGTTTTTTCATTAAGTTAGCCGAATGACCCCTGAAACCAGGCTGATCTTGGATTTTGAATCGCAATTTCTCTCCCATCTGAACCGTGAATTGCCCGATGCGGGCACCCTTCATTCTGCGATGAAGTATGCGCTGTTGAATGGCGGAAAGAGAATTCGTCCGTTGTTTTGCCTGGAGGCCGCTCAACTGGCTTCATTGAATTCGGATATCGCGATGATGTGCGCATTTGCACTCGAAACCGTTCATGGATTCTCACTGGTGCACGACGATTTGCCATCGATGGACAATGATGACTTCCGTCGAGGCCAACCCACCACCCATCGGAAATTCGGTGAAGCCCAAGCATTGCTTGCCGGAGACGCCCTGCTGAATTTCGCGAATCGCACGTTCATGGAATGCGCGCGAGGAGTGAGACCATCCGCGTTCCTGAACGCATTCCTGCTTTTCAATCAGGCCACGGCCGAAATGATCCAAGGGCAAACCGAAGAACTCGATCTCATGAATCCCGATCTGGATCAACTCCTACGGGTGCAAGCACTCAAGACCGGCGCCTTGTTCAAGGCTTCGGTACTTTGTCCGCTTCTGCTGGCGGGACTCAACCCGAATGATACGCTCTTTCAGCAGTGTTCCGCCTTCGCCGATGATTTCGGATTCGCATTCCAGATCGCCGACGATCTTGAAGATGACGAGCAGGATCGGATACAGGGAGCGAAGAACATCCTTTCCCTGATGGGAAAAAACGCTGCGGTTGAACTGGCCGTGAAAAAACTGACGGAAAACAAGGTTTCCGGTCAATTTTCCGCCACCCGATTGCTCCTGAACAAACTGCGCTGACGTCAAAAAGATCCCGATCAACCCAAAACCCGAAACCGTCGAAGAGAAAGGGTGAAGCTCCGAACGGAATTCATCACGAAGTTCATTCTCTTACTGACGATTTCGTTTCCCATTGGGGCGATCGGTGCGGACGCAACCCGCGATCCTTGGTCCGCACTCTCCACTCCGCCTCCTGCTCCGACTCCGCAGTTTTTGAGTAAGGGTAAATCTGAAAAAATGCTTTCACCTCCCGCTACGGATATCCCGCATGACTCGCTTTCGATCGATCGTGAACGAATGAGAGCACAGGCGATGATCAACATGATTCAGGATCAAGAACTCAGCAAGGCGATGAGAATCGTAACCGAAAAGGGAATGCAGAGTCTGAATGAGAATCCGGGAATCAAGGCACCGATTTATGTGATCTCGGCCGCAGCAAGTTTCTGGGCCGGAAGAACCTTCGACCTGATCCGAGAGGAAAGCTGGAAATTCAGCGCGCGCTTGGAAGCCCGGAACCGAAGGGGAGAATTCTTGATGCGATCTCCACTCATGAATGGAACCATGCGATTCGAGCCGAGCACCGGAATGAATGTCAGTTTGAACCGAAATTTCGATCGGTTCCGAGCCGATACTTTTTTGCATTATCAGCAACAGAACCAGTCCCTTTCCACCGGGTTCCGCTACCGGCTCACGCCGAACCTGAATCTTTCGGTGGAGGCCGGACGTTACGACCAAAACACAAGAATCGAGTATCAGTTCAACTTCTGAGGAAAAACTATGGCAATGAAGAAAAGGGAAAAAGAAATCACTCCGGAACAGATGCGGGAAAAGTACCGCAAGGAATACTCATCCTTCTGGATCAATTCTGAAGTGATGTTCGGAGCCAACCTCTATCCGGTATCGCCAGGATTCACAAACGAAATCACCATGATCTTCTTGCTCGATGCGGGTGATTTCACCACCGAACGGGTCTGTGAAACGATGATGGCCTGGCAAATGAAATACGCAAAGCTCCCGTGGATTCCGGTGATCGCTTTCCAGCAGAAGTACTCCTTCATGAAACATTCGAAATTCAGCGAGCGTTACCGGAATCATCGTGTATTCATCGATGTATTCGGTGACCTTTTCGAACGGTTCGGCTCAGGCTCGGAACCGGTAGCGGTTCTGCTCCGCAAGGGCGAGCTGGTTGGCAGCTACCCCCTTCTCCCGGACATCGGCACGGCTTTGTTTCATCTCGAGGGAGAACTGCAGAAGTGCTTACGGATCGACGACCCTGGATTGCCGCTCCCGGTACCTGAAAAATCGATTAAAAAAAGCGGTCCGACAAATCAGACCCTGATCACGGCCGGGAACGTGACCACAACGGGAGAATGGGAATCCACCGATACCATGCTGTTCACGGAAAACAACAACACCTCGATATCGCTTCCTTTCAAGGGAAAGCACCTGAGAATGGTGGCAATGGCTCACCCGAACGCATTGGAATCGGTGAAGGCATCAATCACATTCAACGAGAAGTCACTCTACAATGGAATCCAGGGGCCACTGGTCCATGACGACAATGTCGGTGCCAGCATCTTCGAGATCAACAAG
>JBIPMC010000117.1:0-6221 GCA_044369345.1 Terrimicrobiaceae bacterium | reverse complement strand
GCGAGGCCATCGAGGGTCGCATCCAAAAAGGCGAGCAAACGATTCTGTTTCTGAATCGGCGTGGATTTTCGACCTCCATGATCTGCGAGGCCTGCGGGCATGTATGCCAATGCAGCGATTGCAGTGTCTCGCTCACCTACCACCGCGCCGCCGAGCGTTTGGTCTGCCACATTTGTGGGTACAACCAGCGTGCCCCGAAATCATGCCCCAAATGCTCGGACCCGAAAATCCGCCATACGGGTACAGGAACCCAAAAGGTCGAAGAGGCGCTTCAGCGGATTTTCCCTAAAGCTCGGATCGCCCGGATGGATGCCGACTCGATGACTCGCAAGGAGGCATACCGAGAAACCCTCGGGGCCTTCAAGGAGGGCCGTATCGACATTCTCGTCGGTACCCAAATGATCGCCAAGGGCCTGCATTTTCCAAATGTCACGCTCGTCGGCATCGTGAACGCCGACCTCGGCCTACACATTCCCGATTTTCGCGCGGGCGAGCGCACTTTCCAACTCCTCACCCAAGTCGCAGGACGCGCCGGGCGCGGCGAGATGGAAGGCGAGGTTTTCGTCCAGACCTTCACGCCCTTCAGCCCCTCGATTCAGTTTGCCCGGCATCACGACTTCGAGGGGTTCATGGAACAGGAAATGGAATTTCGCCGCAGCTTTGGCTACCCGCCCTTCGGCAAAATGGCCCTGATCACAGTGCGCGGAACGATGCTCGAACGCGTCGAGTTTTCCGCCATCACACTCTCACGGAAACTCAAAGCCGCTGCCGACGAAGGTATTCTTGTCGGCGAGGGTGTTCCCGCACCGCTGGAAAAAGCGAAAACTTACTATCGATTCCAAGTTTCTCTTCGCGGGTCGTCTTCCATGCGCCTGGCACGATTGGCGCGCGGGGTTTTGGACGCGCTGCCGATGCCCGAGGATGTTTTTGTCGCTGTCGATATCGATCCCCTGCATCTTATGTGAGCGACGCGATGAGGGTTCATCCAGCCATCTACCATCTTTTCAAATCCACGATCCGGCTTCTGCTTGTGCTGGTTTTTGTCGGGATTCCCCTCGCCCTCTACATCCTCCGCACGACCGGAATCGGATTTGGGGCGCGGGAGGCGCTAGAAAACGCTTTGAGCAACCCGGCCTTGGAAATCCGAATCGGCAAGCTGCTGCTCGATCCTTTCAACGGACTCGTTGCTACCAATGTCTCGATTCTCGAGCGGGAGAATTCCGCGCGACTCCTGGCAAGGATCAATCGTCTGGAAATCTCGCTCAACCTTAGCGAAGTCATGAACCGCCGGGTTGTCGTGGACACACTCAATCTCGTCCGAGCGGAGGCCTCCATTCCGCTGGGGCAAGAGGAAAACGCACCCCGACTCGAACTCCGCGAAATCAATTCCAGCATCATTGTCCTCGGAGACCGCCTCCGGGTCAGCCAACTCGATGCCATCGTAGAATGCCTGCGGATCAGCCTAACCGGAGAAATCCTAAACCTCCTCGATTTCAAACTTCCCGCGTCCGACAAATCCACGCCGCCCATTTTGCCAAAGGAAACCATTGCAAAAATCTTGGCTGCCTTGCGGAAGCCATCCTTTCCATCCGGCCTTCCGATTTTGAGCGCGAGCTTTGATGTCGATGCCTCCAATCCCTCCTCGCTAAATATTACGGAATTCGAATTGAAATCGCCGCCCCTCAGGATCGATTCGCTTCAGCTGAATGGCATTGAGATTCGAGGCGAATTCACAAACGACCGCCTCCGAATTCCGATTTTCCAGATCAACGATCCGAAGGGCGTTTTGCAGCTCTCCATCGAATGGGACAAACACAACGGCGACCTCAACGCATCCTTACTTTCCGACCTGCACCTTTCGCCAATATTTCAACTTATCGCAAAAGATGTGGCCGCCTTGTCGAAACTGGACTTCCCCCAGCCGCCGCGTTTGAGCATCGATCTTAAAGGAAACACGCTCACACTCCCGCTAGGCATCACGGCGACAGGCGAGTTTTTTGCTCCGAAGATCAACTTTGGGAAGTTGGAACTATCGGAAGTTGGGCTGAATTATTCCTGGAGGAACGGAACCTTCTACGCCCGGGATATCAAGGCCATAGCGAAGCGAGGCAAGCTCTCCGCAATGCTTTGGGCGGGCCCGGGTGACTACCGGTTAAATGTCCAGACATCGATCCCTCCCAGCGACATTGCAGACCTCGTTGATAAAAACACCCGCGCGTTCCTCGAGAACATGGAATTCGCCGATCTCCCCCAGATCTCCGGATCTCTGCGCGCCTCGCGTCTCAATTTCCCCTCGATTTCCGGCATCGCCCATCTCCAACTCGGCCGTACAGCCAACCGCGGCTCGTGGATCGATGCCGGCTTCGCAGATGTCATTATTGCAAACGAGTGCGTGACCTACCAAAACCTCGTCATCAACACAGGCAAGGGACGAGGCACGGGGGCATTCGACTACGATGTCGGCCGAAAGGAGGTTCGATTGAAAGACATCGTCTCCACATTGGTCCCGGTTGATGTGATGATGTGGATCGACCCCCGCATCGCGGAAACGATCCGCCCCTACCGGTTTCGGTCGGCCCCCAAATTGAAAGTTCATGGGAAAGTCCACATGAAGGATCCGCTCAAAAACGATCTCTCTATCAACATCTCGGCTCCCGGCGGGCTGGATTACGAACTTCTCGGCAAGACGCTGCCCTTCGGCAGCACAAATGGAACAGTCCAAGTGATCGGTAACAAACTCGAGGCGAACATCAAGAGCGCGGAACTTTTCAGCGGAAATGTGGGTGTTAAAGCCCAAGTCTCCCTCGATCCCGCGAATCGGGTTTTCAGCACCAACGCCACGCTCTCTCGCGTGAACTTCGCCAAACTCACGAGCCTTTATTTCGACTACGACGACTCGAAAGGCGTTGTTAGCGGTCAATACGGCTTCAAGACCTCGATGGGCGACGAGCAGAACATGGTCGGCAGCGGGAGTCTGCGGATCGAGGATGGCAATGTTTTCGCGATACCTGTGTTTGGCCCCTTCTCGGCTATTCTTGGCAGCATTATTCCCGGAGTCGTTTACAACACGGCCCGCCTAGCCACTGCGGACTTCACGGTCGCCAACAAGAAGATCAACTCGAAGAATATCGAAATCGCCGGCACTGGATTTTCGATGCTAGGCTACGGGGATATCTTTTTCCTGACCGGCGGACTCGACATGAGCATGCGGATCAATGCGCAGGGAATTCCCGGCATTGTGTTTTTTCCTGTGAGCAAGCTTCTGGAATACCACTCGGAGGGCACAATCTCGGAACCGCACTGGCGGCCTAAAATTATCCCTAAAATTCCCCTCCCCGGCGGCAAACCTCAGAAAACTCCAGCGCGCTGATGCCATCGGGTAAACGCCACGATTCACGAACCGCCAAGAGGATCCTGCTTGTCAGGACAAGAGCAGCTCGGGCAATCACGCTGATCCGGTGCTGACAAGCAGAACTCCTCTGAATGGGGTAGCCCGGCCTCAGGAACGGGCGCGGATTTTTTCAATAATTCCGGAAACCACCTCGGCAGCAGGCTTGGCACCGACATTACCTTGGCCGTGGAGTCTCACGCTCACATTACCAGCCACCATGTCACGCGGGCCGATGACGAGCATGGTGTGAACGCGCGACTTTTCGGCATCTGCAATTTTGGCTTTCACCGGATCGTTCCCGAAATCCGCTTCAGCACGGACCATGTGGGAGCGGAGTTGGCGCAGGATTGGTTTGGCGTAGTCGATCAAAGCAGGATCGTTATTGAGCGTGATCAAACGGACCTGCTCGGGAGCGAGCCACAGCGGGAAGTTGCCCGCGTAATGCTCGATCAGGAAGCCGATGAAGCGCTCATGGGTTCCAAGCGGAGCGCGGTGGATACAAAGCGGGATTTTCTCCGAATTGTCGCGGTCGCGGTAGTGCAGGCCGAACTTCGCGGGAACAGCGAAATCCACCTGGTTCGTGGCGATGGTGAATTCGCGACCGATTGCGCTCCAGACCTGCACATCGATCTTCGGGCCGTAGAAGGCCGCTTCGTTCGGAACCTCGACGAAATTGATCCCACTCTCCACGAGAACACGGCGCACCATGTCCTCGGTTTTTTTCCAAAGTTCGGGCTCATCGACAAATTTCTGCCCGAGCTTTTCGGGGTCATGGGTTGAAAACCGCATTTGGTATTTCTCCAAACCAAAAACTTTGAAGTATTGCAAATACATCTCATTCACCGCGCTGAACTCCTCCGCAAATTGCTCCTCGGTGCAGTAGATGTGGGCGTCGTTCATATTCAGCGAACGAACGCGCATCAGACCAAAAAGCTCGCCGGATTGTTCATAGCGGTAGCAGCAGCCGTATTCAGCCAAGCGAAGCGGGAGGTCACGATAGCTGCGGGGTTCGGCGGCGAAAATGCGATGGTGGTGTGGGCAATTCATCGCCTTGAGGTAGTAGCGCTCTGATTCGCTCCCCTCGCCCTCCCCGCTTTCCTTCAACTCCATCGGCGGAAACATGCTCTCGGCGTAGTAAGGAAGGTGACCCGAGGTTTTATACATCTTCTCCTTGGCGAGGTGCGGGGTGCGAACCCGCACATAGCCGGCGGCAAACTCGGTTTCCTTGGCGAGTTTTTCCAATTCCTCGACCAAAACCGCGCCCTTTGGCAGCCAGAGGGGCATGCCAGGCCCGACATACTCGGAGTCGATGGCATAGAGGCCCATCTCGGCGCCGATTTTGCGGTGATCGCGCTTCTTTGCCTCCTCAAGCATGGCAAAGTATTCCTCCATCGCGGTCTTGTTTTTGAACGCCGTGCCGTAGATGCGCTGGAGCTGGGGATTCCGCTCGTCGCCTTTGTAATAAGCGCTGGCGACATGAGTGAGTTTGAACGCCCCAATGTTGCCGGTACGCATCACATGGGGCCCTGCACAGAGGTCGGTGAACTCACCGTTGCGGTAGAGAGTGATTGTTTCGCCGTCGGGGATGTTTTGGACGATATCGAGTTTGAATTTTGAAGGAACGCCACGAGCGGACAGGGCTGCGAGTTCTCCACGCTCGGCCATAGCCACGGCGTCGGCGCGGGAGATTTCGACGCGCTCGAAGACATGGTTCGCCTTCACCTCTTTTTTCATCTCCTCCTCGATGCGTTCGAAATCCTGGGGCGAAATGCGGTGGCTCAGATCAACATCGTAGTAGAAGCCGTTCTCAACCGGCGGGCCGGCGGCGAATTGGGCCTCGGGCCAGATTTTCAAAATCGCGGTGGCGAGAACATGGGCGGCGGAGTGGCGAGTGCGTTCGAGTTCGGTCATGGAGTGTCTTTTTGTTTTGGCGATTTGCGGAGGGAAATGGCATTAGTCGCGACCAGAAGCGGGATTCCGCGAATCACCGGATAGGCGATAGCACGGTCGGAGCGGATCCAAGCGGCCTCGATTTTTGAAAGCCCCTCACGTTGACGCAAAGCCTGCAGCTCGAGGTCGGTCGCGAGCCGAAGTTTTTGGCGGGTGGTCGGGCAAATCAAAATGTCACTGTATTCGTTGGCATGCATGGCTCATCAATAGCGCGGCACGGCGGAATCAATTCGCTCGGACCAAGCGAGAATGCCGCCGGCCAAATTGCTCACCTTGGAAAAACCCTGCTGCAGGAGAAACTGGACGGCATGAGCGCTACGGCCTCCTGATTTGCATTGGATCACGAGGTCGGAAGAGGGATTGAGTTCGCCCAGGCGAGAGGGCAGTTCACCAAGCGGCATCAGGATCGCTCCGGGAATCCGGGCGATGTCCCACTCGAAAGGCTCGCGGACATCCACAAGAACAAAGTTTTCTTTGCGGTCCAAACGGGCCTTTAGGTCTTCCACGGTGATTTCAGGGATATTGGCAGACATAGTTTTGGAATTTTTAGCGCTCGAGCAAAAACCTTCGTAATCGATCGGCGCGGTGATTTTGGGCGACGCCGAGCATAAAGGACATTCTGGGTCTCTTTGGAGATGGAATTCACGGAACTTCGCTTTGAGGGCATCAAAATGAAGCAATCTGCCGAGAAGTGAATCGCCAGCACCAACGAGAAGCTTGATCGCCTCGGTGGCTTGGAGTACCCCGATGATTCCAGGCAGAACGCCCAAAACACCAGCCTCCGAGCAATTCGCCACCATGCCGGGAAGCGGTGGTTCGGGAAAGAGACAGCGGTAGCATGGCCCGCCGAGATGCGGGGCAAAAACGGTGCATTGGCCCT
>JBIPMC010000182.1:0-4565 GCA_044369345.1 Terrimicrobiaceae bacterium | reverse complement strand
CTCAAATCTCGAAATCGCCCCGTAAACAAGAGGCTTTTTCAAAAAAAAGCAGACATCACTGCTTAAATAGCGAGTCGGGAAATTATCCGTGCCATCCAAGACGAGGTCGTAGGATTTCACGATCTCCACCGCCGTGGAGGAATCGAACCTTACTTCATGCAGCTCGATGCTCACATTTGAATTGGCTTCCAGGAGACGCTCTCGGGCGCTATCGGTTTTTTTCCGTCCGACATCAGCGCTGCCGTGGAGAATTTGGCGCTGGAGATTTGTCTCGTCCACCAAATCGAAGTCGATAATTCCAAGTGCCCCAACCCCGGCAGCCGCTAGGTAAAGACTCGCAGGAGAACCCAACCCGCCCGCGCCGATGCACAGGACACGGGAAGCTTTCAGGCGCTTTTGGCCCTCCAAACCAAACCCTGGCAAGGAGAGGTGGCGGGCATAGCGTTTGACCTCCCCGGAACCGAGTTTCGTTTCTGCAACGCGGGAAAGATCAACAATGCTCATTCTTAAAAATCACAACAGAACGCATAAACGAACCCGAGGCTATTTGACAGAGGGTTTGAAAACCCCGCTCCAATCGGCATCAGGCGGGATCACCTGCAAGGACGCGATCCGCTGGAGGATGATTCGTGACGGAGTGTCGATCGAAGCAATGGTCTGAAACAACTTGGACGCCTTCTCAAACTCTCTATTGAAGTAAAACTGCAAGGCCTGCGGGTAGATGTCCGCAATCCGGCATTGATCTGCATTCGCCTCGCCAGCAAAGCCCATAAGCTCGAAAATCTCGAGCGGTTCCTCGCGCCCCACCACAGCCACCCGATCAAGGAGTCGCCAGAGGAATCCGGCGCCTGATGCCGCATTGGCGAGGGTGGAGCTTGCAATGATCCAGGTGCCATAGATTTTGTTGAGGCTCTCCAATCGACTGCAAAGATTCACGCCGTCACCGATGGCGGTGTAGCTGAAACGCTCGGAGGTGCCGACATTTCCCACGAGGGCTTCGCAGGTGTGAAGACCCACCCGGACTTTCGGCACAAAGTCTCCCTCCAATGGCCGGATGCCCGCCAAGCCTCGTCTCGCCTGGAGAGCGGCACGGCATGCTTCGGCCGGGTGGTGATTCAAAGGAGAGGGCGCGTTGAAGAGCGCCATCATTCCATCGCCGAGAAACTTGTCGATCACACCTCCGTGGTTGTGAATCGCAAGGCCGAAGATTTCGAAATACTGAGTTAGAGTTTTCACCGATACCTCGGGCGAGACTTTTTCGGCATAGGTGGTGAACCCCTCGACATCGCAAAACATCACACTGACCTCGTGCCGGAGCCCGCCTGGCTTGGCGACAGAGCCGCTTTGAAGAAGGTCGCGCACGATATCTACCGGCACATAATGCGAGAACGATTGCAGGCTGTCGCGCATTCGAGCCACGGCTTCCGAGAGAATCTGAACCTCGCGAATCGAGGATCGGGGTAATTCCACAGGTGCCAACTCGAAGCGCTCGATCCGGCGGAGCTCCTGAGTAACGAGCCGCAGGGGGCTGGCGACGCGGCGAGCCACCAAAATTGCCACAACCAGAGAGAGCACAAAAGCAAACCCCGCCGCGTAAGTACTAATGCGAAGAGTCTGCTCGATCGGCCCAAAGGTTTTTTCGCGGTTCAGCACCACAGCACTGATTCCATAACCACCACCAACAATGGCCGAGGACTGCATACCGACAATGTAGGTTTCGCCATCGCTCTGAATCTCCTCAACGATGCTTGCACCGCTCTGAACCAACTTGGCGGCGTAATTGCAGGCGATTTGCTGGATTTTCCAAAAATAGGGCGCGTCCGCCATTTCCTCAGAGGCGGCGAGCAACTTCCCATCTTCAAGAAAGACCACGATGCCGGACTGCGTGACCTTCTGCATGCGGGTCAAATACTCGGCGAAGTCGCTCAGCAGGAAATCGACCGTAAAAACGCCGGTCAAATCCCCTATCCAATTCCTCACGGCCAGCGAGGCCGCAACTCCGCGACCGCCGCCGTAAAACTCGTAGGGCTCGGTCCAGCAAATCGAGTTGGAGTCCTCCGCCGCCACGAACCAAGGACGCGTTCGTGAATCGTATTTCTCGGTGCGGATTTGAGAAGCGGGCTGGATGGGCAGGCCTTCACGATTGAGGCGATACTGTAAAAGCGGACCGCCGTATTCCTTGGAAGAGACATGGATGAATTTGGCGTCATGTCCATTCTGTGCTCCAGCGAATCGTCCGTCTGCATATCCAAAACTGATCCACGAAATCCCGCGTTCAAACGGAAGCATACGCGAGATTTTAGTGGCGAGCTCGATCGGCTTGTTGGTTGAGAGGACACCCAATTTGAGATCCTCGGACAGACTGAAAAGAATACGGTCGGCCGGTTGAAAAAACTCCCGAACCTGGTTGCTCGCGGAGTCCAACGAGGCATTGATCTGAGCGGTTGCCAACTCTCGAATAGCCAGCCTTGTGCCGGAGTAACCGAGCCAAGTGACTGCACCGGTCGAGGCCAGAATCAACCCTACAAACAGCCCGATGAGAAGACTTCGAAAGGAAAGCATCGGTGTGCAGGAAAATCAGGAAGACGGGGGTGCGAGCGGCTCAAACTCTGGCAAGGCGGGTTCTTGGAGCGAAAAATCTGGCTCGGTCGCTAGGCCATCGATTTTGGTATCCACGGGTTTGCCGGCCGTCCACTGGGAAGCGCTAAAGCGAAGATGTATGCCTGAGTTTCTCAGGAAAACCTCACGACCTGTTTCCGCAGAGGATCGCTGGAGAGAAAGAACAATCGAGTTATCGCCTTCAATCAGATGCCGGGCCGCGATGAACAAGGAACCTTTTCGCCACCCGGCGAGGACAAGGTTGCCGTTCCAATCGGTCACGAGTGAGGGATCGTCGAGTTGAAAGGACGGGAAGTCTACAGTTCCGAGGATTTGGCCGTTGACCGAAACCTCGATCTTGGCTTCGGGATCCAAACCGAGAGCATCCAGACGCAACATCGCGGCCTCGGGTTTGCCTTGGATCGGAATCACAAATTCCAACGAGTCCTCGAGGGGTTCCACGCGCGCGGAGAGCTCGGCTTCGATGATCGACCCGTTGCGGATATCCCCCGCGTGAGGAATTGGGCGGGAGCCGTTGACTTCGATATCTTCGAAAACTTGCAAGTTGCCATCGACCAGCACAGGCGTGTGACGCTCCCCGATGACCGCCATCGAATCCTCCCTCGCCGGGCGGATTGCCAGGCTCAGTAGCGAGTCGAACTTTCCAAAATAGGAGAGCAAAAGTTTGCCCCCGTCGCGCGTGAGGTCTTGCGGAAGCAACACGGTGCGGGAGTTCAAGCCAACCGGGTTGCCGATTTCGCCGAGGCCGAAGGATAGGGTTGATGTCTTGCCGTCGGCGGACTCCCACTCCAAAGCAGGACCGCCGTCTCCGTTGTCATTAAAGACCACAGTCGCCACGAGCATTTCCACACCGTAACTCACCCACTCGGGGTGGATGGTGACGGTGACCGTGGAAGTGGCAGGGTCGACTTTGGCGGCCCCCTGGACCCAGGGGGGCAGGGCGCTCATTTGAATGGCAGGCTGGAGGGCTAGGAGGAACGGATCGAAGGTTCCGCCCGCGTGGAGAAATGAATTTTCGGCGCGTATCGAAGTGGTGCACAAAGCCGCCACCACGAAGCATAAACGCACGACTTTTTTGCCTAGCATCGGCGGAAAACTAGCGGGGCGAGGGGCAAAGAAAAGTCTTCGTTTGTGGAGTGAAGACCCACCAAAAGCTGTCACCGGTCCTTGGTAACGGGATGACTCTTACGCCGGCGCTGGGAATCGGCAAGGAATTCGGATTGGGCGTCAAAGGCGGTCTCGCCATCCATGCGCTGACGGAACACGTAGGTGCCATCCGACTGCATGACTTGGGCCTTAACATTGTCGCGCCAGAACCAATCGAGGATTTCCTCGACATGCCTCACCATACCCGGAGCGGTGACCGGGAAGACGGTCTCGACCCGCCGGAAGAGATTGCGCGGCATCCAATCGGGGCTGCCGAGATAGACACGGGCGCACCCGCCGTTTTCAAAACGGAATATCCGGCTGTGTTCAAGGAAACGCCCGACGATGCTGCGAACCTCGATGTTTTCGCTCACGCCGGGGATACCAGTCTTGAGAGCGCACATGCCACGCACGAGAAGCCGGATAGGAACCCCCGCCGCCGACGCGCGGTAAAGCGACTCGATGATGCCGGGCTCCACGAGCGAATTGAGTTTCGCAAAAATGCCGGAGGGGCGGCCTGCCCAAGCATGGCCGATTTCGTTTTCGATCAACTCCTGGAATCCCTCATAGAGCGACCACGGCGCGACCATAAGTTCCTTCATTTGCGGGAAACGCGATACGCCGGTGAGGCAGTTGAAGGTCTCGGCGAGTTCGGTCGTCAATTCCTCGCGGCAGGTGAGCAGGCTCAGGTCGGTATAAATTTTCGCCGTGGAGGGATGGTAGTTGCCCGTGCCGAGGTGTGCGTAACGGCGGATGCGCTCCCCCTCGCTGCGAATGATCAGCATGGCCTTCGCGTGGGT
>JBIPMC010000034.1:0-10881 GCA_044369345.1 Terrimicrobiaceae bacterium | reverse complement strand
CATGCCATTCGCGGTTGTGCTCAGTGACATTTCCAATCGGGAAAAAACCGAGCGGCCATCAGACCCCAAAATTCCCGCATCCACCATGGCCTCGCGGGCGGCGGGCAGAGCCAAACGAGCGGCGCGACTCAAGCGCGACACGCTCTTTTTTGGCAGCCAATCGATTTTCGGCATCACCGCCTCGGCACCTTCGACGACACGGCAACCCTCGACAGGAATGCATGAGATCGGCGCGCGGGCCCCCTCTCCTGCGATCAGGCGCGACCAAGTGGACTCCGTGTTTCCACCCAACGGCGAAACACAGCCCCATCCGGTGACGACGACCTCTTGCGATGATTGCACGGAGTAAAAACTACCGGCCATCCCCGCGCGGGGGAATTTTCAATTTGCTGGCGCGAGCTGGCGGCTTAGCGTGATTCGACCCCGGGCTATGGCCTTTTCTCCGGAGTCGGTTTTGAACTCAAATTGAGCAAGCGACCCGAGCTCGCGCACTAGCTTCGTGCGGATTTCAAGGGTTTCACCCGGACGCACGGCGGCGAGCACTCGCATCGCATCGATCAAGGCTACGAAGATCGGCGTTTTTTCAGCCCCGGCGGTGGACTGCATCCAGAACGCCCCGCAGGTCTGCGCGGCGGATTCAATCAAGAGCGCGGCGGGAACGAGTGGATCGCCGGGGAAATGATCTTTAAAAAATGCCAGCCCGGGATCGAGGTGCCAGCGTCCGACTCCGGTGTCGCCCTCAATGGCGAAGTCGTCGAGAAAGCGGAATCCGGGACCGTGCGGAGTGAGAGGCGTTTTCATTTTTCGAGTCTTGAGAAATGGTGCCACTGGTCGGGATGGCAAGCGAACATCGGAACGAGGTGATCCAGCGCGAGCCGGCGGGTGAAATGCGCAAGCGTCGCCTCACGGCCCTCGGGCAGCCACTCGGGATACATCGGCGGCTCGGCATGAATCTCAAACTTCCCATTGGGTTGACGCGTGATCGAGACGGCCACCAGCGGGGCTCCGGAGAGGAGGGACAGCAGCACGGGCGAGGTGGAAAACGGAATCCTCCCGTGCGGCAGATCGACCATCGCGATGTTGTCATCAAACGGCCTGTCGCACAGCAGCGCGACCATGGCACCGTTGCGGAGATAGCGCGTAATTTCCACGGCGGAGAAGGCATCACCCCCGACCACCACGGTTTCGACGCCCCAACGTTTGCGGAAATTCGCGCGCCAGTCGGTGAGTTCGGAAGTTGGCTCTGGCAGGGTGAGCGCGGTGATCGGGTAGCCCATCTGCGCCATCACGAGGCCGCCGAATTCAAAAAAACCAAGGTGTCCAGTAACAAAAAGGCAGCCTCTCCCGAGGCTCCGCGCGTTCTCGATGTGTTCGATGCCGGATTTTTTCCCGATCATCCCTAAAACCTCACTGGGTTCGCTCGAAGCCAGCTCGGTGTATTCACGAAAATTCAGCGCCTGCTGGATGCAAAGTCGCACCGCATTGGCTGTCGTCGCTTTTGCGGGGGCGAGCAGGGAAATATTCGCACGGATGTCTCGCAGCACCCTCGGATGAGTGGCCGCGTAACCGAGCCCGATCAGTCGGGCGACGAAATAACTGAAGCGCCGCCCGAAGCGCCGGCGCCCCCAAATCCCCAGTTCGAACCCCCCCGGACGGTAGAATGTTTTGTAAAATTTGGCGGAGCGGTAATCGCGGGGATGTCGGAATCGAAGGACAAAAAACACCGAGGTGGCCGCCGCCAAAAGAATCAGGAGAAGGCGGAGCGGCATCTAACGGAGAGAGCAAATAGGCGGAGCAAGGCGAAGGAAGCGTTGTGCTGCACAAACAAGGTCGAAGAGCGCGAGCCGAAGATGCTCAGAGAGTGGCAAATCGGTTTTCCCTCCGACAAGAAAACCAATGCTTCGCGGGATATCGAAGTAGGGCATGGGATTCATAAACATTTCAAATCCGGCGCGGTCGTAGAACAAGCGAATGATCCGGGCGTAGAGCTTCATCCAGCCTTCTATCTCGCGGGTATAGGCGCGGCACTCACGGGAATCAAGGCCGGCGCCCAGGATCTCGTGCCTTTGGATCGTTTGAGCGGCGAGGCGACCGGATTTCATCGCAAGCATCACTCCAGAGGAAAAAATCGGGTCGATGAATCCAGCGGCATCTCCAGTCATGAGCACGCGACCCCGAGCAAAAGTTTCATGGCGCCAACTGTAATCGGCTGTTGCTCTGAGTGAGATTAGGGCCTCGGCCCCCGCCATGCGTGAAGCGACTTCGGGATTTGCATCGATGCAGGCTTGAAAAGCAGCATTCAAGTTTCCGCCATGCTCCTTCAGCAGGCCGGGCGGAATAACTGCACCGACAGAGGTGGTGTCATTCGCCAGTGGAATGAGCCAAAACCAACCCTCCTTGATTCGCACGATCACCGTGTGACCGGCAGCCTCGCCGCCATTTCGAACGACACCACAAAAGTGGCTGTAGATGGCGACCATCTTGCGGTCGCGAGTGGCCTTTCGAGGAATTTTCAAAAACTCCCCGGCGACTCCGTTGCGACCACTGGCATCAATCAGCCAACGGGTTTCTGCGCAATGCAACCCGCCCGCATCGCTCCAAGTCACTGCAGTGTTTCCGTTCGCAAGGGTTTCGATCGCGAACACTTTCGCACCCTCCACGACCTCGCAGCCCTCGGCGCGAGCGCTATTCATTAAGAGATGATCAAAGCGGGCGCGATCGACCTGGTAGGTGTAATCATAGGTTTCGCCAAAGACTCGACGAAACCAGTAGCGATTGAATCGCTCGTTGCTACCCGTGGTGAAATCCGCACCATATTTTTTAATAAAGCCGCCGCGCTCGAGTTCCGGCCAGATCTTGAGTTCGCAAAGAATGTCGTTTCCACACGGCAGGAGCGACTCGCCGATGATAAAACGAGGAAAGTGCTCCTTTTCGAGAAGAAGCGGTTTCAATCCAGCCCGGGCCAGATAACAACCGGCAACAGAACCTGCAGGACCTGCGCCGACGACCACCACATCGCAGGGGGATGAAGCCATCAAAGAAACTCAAGCCGCCGGGGCGAGGCGTCGAGTAATCCAATCGCGGAGGACGCCGAGGCTTTGCAGGGCGTCGCGGGCCGTTGTCGCGTCGCCGATGGTGATGCCGTATCTTTTCTCGACCGCGATGATGATTTGGAGGGCGTCGAGCGAGTCGAGGCCAATGCCTTCGGAGCCGAAAAGCGGCGTGTCTTCTCCAATGGCGGCGGGGTCGGTTTTGAGCATGACATTCTCCGCGAGAAGGGTGCGGAGGGTTTCGATAGAGACGGCCTCGGCGGTACTCATTTCCAAGGGAAGAATTGGGGCTCAAGCCGGATCGAGAACAAATGAAAAACCATGGTCATGGACGCTAGCCATAAGGGCTTCGAGTGTGCAAGCACGCTGTCCCTCGCGCATTCCAGGCAGGTGGCTGTCGTGGAAAAGAACGATCGCGCCGGGTTGGAGGGAGGTTAGGATTTTACTTATGACTCGGGCAGGATTTTTCGGCACGCCGTCGTTGCCGGTGGCCGACCAACCAGACATTTTCAACCCAAGTTCTCGCGCGGCGAGGTGGACGAAGGGATTCGCCATTCCGACCGGGGCGCGAAACCGCGTGGGTTCGCATTCGGTCGCCTCACGAATGGCAGCGGAGCACCGAGCGATCTCATGGCGGGCGCGACACGGACCCGCTGCCCAGAAGGAAGCCGAAGGGTGCGAAAAAGTGTGGTTTTGCACCGAATGCCCCTCGTCACACATCCGGCGGCACAAATCCGAGTGGGCAGCGGCTTTTTTCCCGATCACAAAAAACTCCGCCCTGACTCCTTCGCGGGCGAGGAGATCGAGAATTTGAGGTGTTTGGCGCGGATCGGGGCCGTCATCAATCGTCAGGCGGAGCTGCGGGCCAGGTGCTGCGAAGCAGGTTTCGACCGGGGCGAACCACGAGGAATTCCGAACCACGCAGGGGAAAACCATCAGCCACCCAAGAAGAGCGCGTGCAAAGCCATCGCGCCTCATGGCTGCGTCATTTTGGCCAAACGGAAAATCGTCTCGCCATCGCGGCCAAGGTTTTGTCGATAGTAGCCCTCCAGCCGCCTTGAGAGATCGCGAGCCGTTTCCGCAGGATCGGCCTGAAAGATTTCGCCGGCTGAAAACCGGAACTTAATCGGCTCGGTGGTGGGTTTGAAAAAGGAATATTCCTTCCCGAGAAAGAGCGAATTCGTTTCGATGAAAACGGTGCGGATCGGTGCGCGGGCTTTGACCGCGAGCAAGGCCGGGCCGTCGTGGAAGGGGTGCAGCGCGCCGCGCATGGTGCGGGTTCCCTCGGGAAAGAGCAGGATATTCTCACCGCGCTGTAGCCGCTGGCGGCACTCCTTGAGCATTCGCAAGGCGGGATCGCGGGGAACGAAATCCGCGAGCCGCGCGGGAAGCGAGAGTAGCGGGTTGCTCCACGGATTCGTCCCAACCACGCAGCCAGTGCCCGGGATTTTCCAAAAAAAACAAATCGCATCCAGAATCGAGGGATGGTTTGCGCAAACGATAGAGCCTTTCCACGAGGCGGCGTCCTCGAAGCCCTCGAACTCACAGTGAACAAGATTCCGTGCAGCAAGATCAGAAAAAAACTGCCCGCTGTTTGTGGACAGCCGACTTCTCACGGCTGCGATATCCGCCTCGCGGTCGTTGTCTTTTTTTCGCAACAGCAGCCAGGCGGTGAAGACCAGACAACGACTGTAGAAAGAAAGAAATTCCCGCTGCTGGGCAAAGCGTGCGGCCGGATCTGCTCGCTGGCTCGATGGCATGAAATCCACCGCCGGGGAAGATCCGTGGAGAGGGAGAACTCGGTTTGCCATTCGCCTCATCTTTGATCAATCTCCTCGCCCATCACCAGAACAACCTCTTCGCCTTTTGGAAACCACCGCCCCCGCCCCTATCGAATCCGAATACGATGTGATCGTGGATGGCGCCGGACCGGCCGGGGTGGCCGCTGCGATTGCCTCCGCCCGCGACGGCGCGAAGACTCTGCTTTTCAGCAACGCGACGATGCTCGGGGGATTTTCGGCGAACACTTTTGTGCACAGCCTCTGCGGTTGCTATGTGGTCAGCCAGGACATCATTCCACGACCGGCCAATGGCGGGTTAGCGCTGGAATTCGTCGAGCACCTGATTAATGCCTCAGCCGACAGCCGCCCTTTGCGCGTCGGCCCGTTCGACATGATTTTCCAGTCGCCGATTCGATTTTCGCACCAGTGCCAGGAACTTTGCTCGCGGGAGAAAAACCTGACCATCGCCTTGAAAACCCGCTTGACATCGGTGGAAGGAACTGGAACTCGCATCGAAAGCGTGTATTTCGAGGAACGCGAGGAACCCGTGCGCGCACGAGCTTTTGTGGATTCCACGCGCGAGGCGGACCTGGCTTTTCTCGCCGGAGCGGATTTCGAGAGCCCGGAATCTTGCTCGCGGCACAGGCAGGCTTTTATTTTTTCCATTCGCGGGCAAGAAGCTGATGCCTCGGACGACGAAGGGCGCCAGAGATTGTCCGAATCAATCGTCGATGGGATTCGCAGCGGAGTTCTCACTCCCCAGATCGGACTGGCCGTCATGCGACTCGTGCAGCTCGATGAAAATCCCGGTGCCTGTGTGGGGATCGACGCCGAGGGCGACCACTTCAGCGCGTTGAATCCGGACTCCCTGATCCGCTTCCAGATTCTCAGTGGGAATCTCGCCATGGAGCTGGAAAACCACCTCCGGGCCAGACTGCCGGGCTTTCAAAGATGCGAAGTTGCCGTGGTGCCGGCGCAGGCTTGCGAACGCGAAAGCCGACGCGTGATCGGACGGCACCGGTTGACCGAGGAGGATTTGCAATCAGGCCGAGCTTTTGAAGATGCCGTTTGCCGCACGGGCTGGCCGATCTTGGCAGACCCGTCGCTTTTGGGTGCAACGGTTTTTGATCCGAATCGGGCGAGAACTTGCGCGGTGCCGCTTCGATCGCTTATTTCAAGAGAGATCGGAAATCTTTTTATGGCAGGACGGTGTATTTCTTCAGCGCATGTAGCACAGGGCGCCCTTCGGGTGATCGGAACCTCGCTGGCGATCGGACAAGCCGCTGGACTCGCCGCCGCTCGAACATCGTGTTCAGAGGAAAATGCGATCCCCGAGGGAACCGAAGCCGAGGTGGCGGCCACGATTCGCGCGGCTTTTGAATCCGGACTCTGAGTCATGCCGAAGGATCGATCGCTTGCTGATATTTCACGGGCCTACGGGAGTTCGCGTTGGCTGCGCGGCTATGTGAGCGGAAAGATCAAGTGGGATCCGGTTTACCCGCTGGCCCGTCGCGAAATCATCCACCGAGACCAACCCGTGATCGATATTGGATGTGGGATCGGGTTGCTGGGAATTTCCATGCGCGCGGCGGGTATCTCCCTGCGTTACCGGGGTACGGATATTTCGGCGTGGAAGGTGAATGCAGGCAAGGAAGCCGTGCGCTACTACGGGTTCGAAAATGCCGGCTTCGAGGTGTGCGGTGCTCTCTCCACAACGATCACGCCCGGAGGGACTGTTTGCATGTTCGATGTCCTACATTATCTCGATGCGGCGGAGCAACAGAGGATGCTCGAACAATTGGCCGATGCCGCCGAGGCCGGCTCGCTCGTTCTCCTCCGTACTGCACTGCGCGGAACAGGCTGGCGCTACGCGGCGACCTTGATCGAGGAATGGTGGACCCGCGCGACCGGCTGGATTCGCGGCGGCCAAATCAATTTTCCTTCGCAGGAGGAAATCCTCGGAGTGTTTGAGGATCGAGGGTTGTTCGCCGAGATTTCTCCGCTTTGGGGCAAAACCCCCTTTGCGAGCTATCTCGTGAAAATCCACCCGCGCGCCAAGTCCGCCTCCCAACCTCGCCGCCGAGCGGCCTAGGCTTTCGGTCTTTGAAATCCCACGCGTCGGGGTTTAGTCTGCGAAAGTGAGATTGCGTGTTTCCATCGCCTGCGCCGAGCTGGTGTTTGCCGCCACTGTTGCGTCCCACGCCTCGCCACCCGTGCTCGACGGCGAGCAAATTAGCTCTGCCGTGTTCATGGAAACGGTAACCCTGCCTTCACCCGGCGAGTTTTTCGCGGCGGTGGACAAGCAGTTCCAGCCGAACTGGTCGCAGCTTGTGAAACCCGCCGTTCCCGTAGCTACGGCACAGCGGGAACACCTTGCCCTCCAACTCGGCGTGCTGCTGGCAGACGGATTTGTTGCGATCGAGGCCCAAGACGGCCAGACAGCGAAAAACAACGGACGCGATGTCCTGAGTCTCGCGAAAAAACTCAATGTCAGCCAAAATGTGCTCGCGAGGTGTCAGAACATCTCCGACCTCGCGGACAAGGGTGATTGGCGGACATTGCGCGAGGAATTGGACGCCATGCAAAACGACATACGCCTCTCAATGCAGGAACAGAACGACTACGACTTGTTGGTTTTTCTGATGATCGGTTCGTGGATCCGCCAAATGGAAATCGCCACCGACCTGCTCATTAAAAGCCCAATACCGGACGCCACCGAGTTGCTCGTCCAACCCGCGATTCTCGACCACTTGCTCGAGCGCCTCAACGGCCTTCCCGAAAAGACCCTCACCAATCCCCTTCCACAGACTTTCCTCACACATCTCCAAACCTTGAAAGTCCACCTGTCAAAAGGTGCCTACGCTCCCCTCGAGGACTCATCTGTGCGCGAGATCGCGGCGTCGATGACCGCCCTGCTTCACACTGCCGCCGAGCCACCTGCGAAGCCAT
Source organism: Terrimicrobiaceae bacterium (assembly GCA_044369345.1). Taxonomy (GTDB): domain Bacteria; phylum Verrucomicrobiota; class Verrucomicrobiia; order Chthoniobacterales; family Terrimicrobiaceae; genus UBA967. Next base: position 3,101 of record JBIPMC010000034.1, on the reverse strand, counting down.
GAGATGCGCGTTGTTTATTTTGTCTTTGTCTCTCGCTCTCCGATCCGCCAGCGCACAGGAACCCGTGCCGGCACAATCCAAACCTGCTCCGCTGGATTGGAATCCAGCAGAGTCGAGCCCGAGAAGCCGCGCCCTAGAATTGGCCGCCGAAGGCAAGTCGCAAGGCTATGCACTCCGCGACGGCTTTTGGTTCGGCACTTTGGAAAAAGACCAGCCCGTTGTGCTGGCAGTTCAGCTCTTTGCTTGGAACGACTATTCGTTTTCCGCCGCTCATCTTGATCCGGGCTCGCGCCTGCTGGTCACGATTTTCGACCGCTGGGGTTACAAGGTCGGCAGCAACGAATCCATCGACGGGACTTCCGCAAAGGCAGGAATTTCAGCCGTGCGTAGCGACCGCTACTACATCCGGCTGGAATTGACTGAAGGTGACAAGGCTGAGACCTGCATGGTATATTCCTACAAGTAAATCCTATGACTCCCGCCACGACCGAGAAGCTGAACTCCCCGCAGGTGCGGCAATTTTCTGTTTTTCTTCAAAACAAAGTCGGCGCGTTGCTCGAACTCGTGAGGCTTCTTGATGAAAACAACATCGTCGTCCTCGCGCTGAGCATCTCCGAATCCTCGGAGACCGCGATCAGTCGCATGATCGTAAGCGATCCCGACCGCACAGCGGAGATTTTTCAGGAACACGACATTCCCCACAGCGTTTGCGAATTGATGGTCGTGGAACTTTCCGAAGGCCCCGGCGACCTTTCTGGAATGCTCGCCGCGTTGCTGATGGCCGAAGTGAATGTGCACTTCAGCTATCCGATCCTAGTCCGCCCACGCGGGCGCGCGCTGCTCGCCATCCACCTCGACGACATTGAGTGCGCCTCGTCCGTCCTGATGGGCGAAGGGTTCAAACTCCTCACCCAAGGCGACCTCTCTCGCTAACCATGTCCGGCGACGCGGATTCCCGCTCCCAAGCCGCGCGCATTCTTGGCGGCCTGGCCATCGGATTGGCCCTGGGACTCGCGGCCGGGGCGTTTCTGCCCGAGGCCGCCCAGCCTTCATTGAATTGGTGGATCGATCAGGTGATCCAGCCCGCCGGCCGGATTTTTTTGCGGATCATTTTTATGGTCGTCGTGCCGTTGATTCTCTCCGCGATTGTGTTGGGAACTCTCGAGATGGGGGATATCCGAACGCTTGGTCGAATCGGCATCCGAACCCTGCTGGCGACGCTTTTCCTCTCCGCTGCCGGAGTCGGCATCGCGCTTGGACTCGTGAATCTGCTTGAACCAGGACACTCGTTGCCGGAGGAGAAACGCGAGGCACTCATCACCTCCTACGGCGGGGCCTCAGAAAAAAGCATCGAACGCGGCAGCCGCTCGCAATCCCTCTCGACCACTCTTCTGAATTTCATTCCCGAAAACCCCCTCGCCGAGGCCGTGAATGCCTTCAATCCCGAAAACCAAGGCGGAGGACTGCTCGCGCTGATGGTCTTCAGCCTCTTCGTCGGCGTGGCAATGTCTGTGGCTAGACCCGAGAAGACCGCTGTGCTTCGAGGATTTTTCGAGGGGATGTTCGAGGCGTGTATGACGATTATCGGATTCGCGCTGCGACTCGCGCCCTTCGGCGTGGCCTGCCTCGGATTCGCCGTTGCAGCCAGGCTGGGCTTGGATTTGTTCACCACTCTCGGGGCATATGTTGGCGTGGTTTTGCTGGGCCTTGCCTTGCAGCAATTCATCGTTTACCCGCTTGCTCTCCGCTTTTTTGCAGGGCGCTCCCCGTGGGAGTTTTTAATCCAAGCCCGCGAGGCGATCGTGACAGCTTTCAGCACTTCCTCGAGCAACGCGACCCTTCCCGTCTCGTTGCGCGTTGCGGAGCAAAACCTCGGGATTCCCGCTAGAATCGGTCGTTTCGTTCTGACGGTCGGCGCAAGCGCGAACCAAAACGGCACTGCCCTGTACGAGGGCGTGACGGTGCTTTTTCTCGCGCAGGTTTTCGGCGTGGATCTCAGCCTTGGCCAGCAGGTCCTCGTCGCGCTCATGTGCGTGATGGCCGGCATTGGAACCGCCGGCGTTCCGGGAGGTTCATTGCCGCTGGTGGTCGGTGTTCTCCTCACCATCGGAGTTCCCGCCGATGCCATCGCGATCATCCTCGGCATCGACCGGTTTCTCGACATGTGCCGAACCACACTCAATGTCACCGGCGACCTTGTCGTCGCCGCAGTGGTCTCGAGACCCGAACACCTCCCGTGAAGCGCACGCTCCTCATCGATATCAGCAACAGTTTCACCAAAGCCGCTGTGGCAACTGGCCCGCGCATCGGCCGAGTTCATCGCATTACCACGCAAACACTGAAGCCTGCCTCTCTCCGCGCGCTTTTTGGAAAAACCCAACCCGACTCCGTTTTTCTCTCTTCCGTTGTTCCCGCCAAAAACTTCGCCGTCCTGTCTGCTTTTCCTAAGGCCGTCGTCATCGGGCCTCATCTTGATCTGGGCGTTGGGATCGACTACCCGAACCCCGAATCGATCGGGGCGGACCGTCTCGCCAACGCCGCCGCCTGCGCCGGATTTTATGAAGTCCCGGCTATCGTGGTGGATTTCGGCACGGCTGTGACCTTCGATGTCCTCTCCATCAAGGGAGCCTACATCGGTGGCGTGATCGCGCCGGGGTTGAATGCGATGACCAGCTACCTCCACGAAAAAACCGCTCTGCTTCCGCAAGTAACATTGAAAGAGCCGAAGTCCGCCGTTGGCCGCTCCACAGGCGAGGCGATGCTCTCCGGTGCGGTTCACGGCTACCGTGGCCTAATCCGAGAAATCCTCGCTCAAATCACCTCCGAAAATTTTCCGGGCAAGAAGCCCATCGTCGTTGCTACCGGCGGCGACGCCAAGTTGATCGCCGGAAAACTCGCGCTGTTCGACAAAGTCGATCCGCTCCTTACCCTCCGTGGAATCCTCCTTATCGCCTCGAAAAACACCCCCGCCTCTTTTTGATTTCACCGCTCCGTCATTTGCTGGTTTTTTAAAATCCTATTCCAAGGCAACGCATCAAAGTCCACGCTCCCAGCACCTCCTGGATCTGCGCGCAGATCGGAGCGAGGGAGCATTACGCCAT